>CAYSTH010000034.1:0-16327 GCA_964433995.1 uncultured Francisellaceae bacterium
AGTAAAGGAAAGTATTCATTAGATGATGTAATAAAAGAAGTATGTTCTGAAAATAAAAATCATGCCATTACCATGAAAGATTTTAAGGACGCCTTGCAAAAGTTTTATCCAGAGGCTAAAAATTTTGTTAAATTATACATAGAAAAGGGTAATGATTTAACATTATCTTTAAGTATTTTTAACAATGCTTCAAGATTACATTTCGTAAAAATGAAGCCAGAAAATTATGGATTTGATATTAAATCGACATTTATTAATCAAGTTGTATCTGGCCTTTCAAACAAAAGCGATGCCTATAAAAATGGCTTGAGAAATGGTCAAAAGGTCATATCACATAAAGTGAATTATGATGACATAAATACACCTATTTTATTAAAAGTTATATCAATCAATAATACAGAAGAAACATTTTTATTAGAGCGAATTGAGAAAGCGATTTCTGTTCCTCAATATTTTTAATGTTAACTATTTAATTAATCCAACCAATCTTACAGGCGCTTCCGTACCATTTTTGACTTTAATAGGAAATATCATAACAAAAGCTCCGATTGGTGGCATATTATCTAAGTTAGCTACGTTTTCTATTAATATTTTTCCAGCACTTAAAAAGATTTGATGTACTTTAAAACCATCTTCTGGACGATCGGGTGAGAGAGTATCAATACCAAGAGCATCAATGCCTCGCTCAGTTAGTAGTTTTGCAGCTTCAAATGAGATGGATGGAAACACGTGGTTATTATGATATTTTTTAGGTTCATTCCAAAATTTACTCCAACCTATTTGAATCAATACACAAGATTTTTGAGGAATAGAACCAAACTTATGTTCAAATGCTAGAATATCTTCTGGTATTAAACTATATCGTTCGTGACATTTGTCAGAGACATCAATCACCACACATGGCATACAAAGTTCATTTACACCAAAATCATGAATATTTTTTCCATTAGGGATACAATGACTTGGTGCATCCATATGAGTGCCAATCCCAGCATGCATGCTGATTTTCATGACGCGAAATTTATCTTCACCAGGACAATCAGTATAATCTATGTGTAGATCGTGCTTAAAGCCACAACCACCATTCCATGTAGGAATATGGTTATCAAGTGTATGAGTTAAATCAATCAGCTTATAAGGAAATGTCATAAGCTGTTCTCTTTCTCTTCTATTTGATTATTATTGTCTTTCGGCCCAGGCCAAAAGAAAGGATTGTAAGCGACTTCCCATAAATGCCCATCTAGATCAGAAAAATATCCAGAAAATCCGCCCCATTCAGTTTTTTGCGCTTGTTTTACAATTTTAGCACCGGCGTTTTTTGCTTTTTCTAAAAGTGTTATAACTTGATTCTCATTTTCAACATTATGGGCTAAAGTAATACCTCTAAAACCAGAGCCAACAGAACTTATTTGTGCATCTTGAGCTAATAACTCCCATGAATAGAGAGATAACCAGCTACCGTTGAGCATAAAGAAGCTGATTTCTCCTTCAAAGTTCATTTTTGGAAGTTTAAGTCCTTTCTCATAGAATTTTGTGGCTTTATTTAAGTCCCTGGTTCCTAGTGTAATAATATTAATTCTTGGTTTCATATATTTATTTTTCCTATAATATTTTCTATAAGTTCACGAATATCAGCACGTCGATTTGGGTGATTTTTTATATCCGATCTTTTAAGACAATCTAATAAAGACGATAAATTTAATAAACATACAGCAGTTTGCCAATTGTTAGGCAATTTGATATTGTTTTTTTTCAAGGCATCTATAAACAAACCTTGAAACTCAGGAGGCATTTTATGAGCATATCTAAGCATATTGGCGACATCCCATAAGATGGATCCAGAGAAGGCAAATTCCCAGTCTAAAATTCCACTTACTTTCCAAGTGTGGTTAATTTTTTCCACTAAAATATTAGCAGGGTCAAAATCACCGTGAACAAGATTTTTTTCTTGATTATTTGATATTAAAAATCCATATTTCTCAAGAACTATGATAATTTTAGAAATTGTTTCATTTCCTAAGACAATCGATACGCTTTCATTATTTAAACACTCTTGTGTATATTTTAAGATGTCAGAAGCTTCATGAGGAAGCACCTGTAATTTTTTATCCAAGAAACCTGCGTAAGAAAATTTATACGATGCTATTTTTGAAAGAATATTACCGATTTCATGCATAATATTATTTAAATCATGAGGGATATCACTCAACAAAAGTTCCCGAAGAGAAATACCCTGCATAAATTCTGTGATAGCAAAATATGTATTCTCATGTTCACCAATATAATGTGTTTGAGGAACAGGAAGGACTCCTTTTAATAACAAGGCAATTTTTTGCTCTCGATAAGCGGCTTCTTTATCATGCAAATAGATGCGTAAAAGAAAAGGTTTTTTTCATCTGCAATGAAAATTTTGATATTGAGATTGCTACAACCTCCAGCAATCAATTCATCAGCAATAAGTTTTTTACTTGGATAAACAGTTTTGATTATTTTTTTTATCTGACTTGGAGGGAAAGGGTGTGTAATGCTTGTTTTTTCCCATTTCATTTTAAACATAAAAAAGACTCATTTTAATTTCAAGACATTCTTGGTCAACCCATCTTATATTCAAAAGATAAAAATAGATAGCGAGGATTTAATAATATTTTAGATTAAATAAATACAGCCCTGTCACTTCATCTCCTGTTTATATTATTCAATATTATGTTTATTTTTTACTTTTTATTTTTCATGAATTAGTCTTATCTAAAGAGTAAATAAAAAATAAGCTATTTAACACAGCCGTACTAGCTGAGCTGAGGCACGGAGCGCCTTTTTTATGATGATAAAGAAAAAATGGATTTGGGTGAGTATTGCCGTTGTTATTATAGCGACATGGTGGCATTTTAGAAAACCTTCTATTGCTTCTCAAGGTATGGGCGCACCGATTGTCAAATTAGGTCAACCTGTTTCTAAAATGATCACCGAATGGGATGAATATACAGGACGTTTTCAAGCCAGCCAACATGTTGATGTGCATGCCCGAGTGAGTGGCTATTTACAAGAAATTCGTTTTAAAGATGGTCAATACGTTGAGCAAGGTCAAACACTTTTTATTATTGATCCCAGACCATTTAAAATAGCATTAGATAAAGCAGAAGCAAATGTGTCCCTAGCAGAAAAAGAATTGCAACGAGCTAAAAAATTATTGTCAACAAATGCGTTTTCTGAAGAACAAGTGGATCAACGTACACAAACTTATCTTAACGCCAAAGCGGCATTAGATGAGGCTAAATTAAATCTTGAGTTTAGTGAAGTAAAATCGCCTATTGCAGGCCACATTGGGCGTACACTTATAGATGCAGGTAATTTAGTCACAGGTGGCGGGAATGCAGACACAACACTTTTAACCACCGTGGTAGCAGACAACCCTATCTACTTTTACTTTGAAACCAGTGAGCAAGATGTTTTAAAATACATGCGACTGAATAAAGACACAGATAAAATTACCACTATTAAAAATACACGACCAGTGCAAGTAAAATTACAAGATGAAGAGACATTTTTTCATCATGGCATAGTTGATTTTGTAGACAATCAAATCGATCCTTCAACAGGAACACTACAAATAAGAGCTGTTTTTGCTAATCCAACACAAGCACTGTTGCCAGGTTTTTTTGGCCGGTTACGTATTGCTGCAAGTGATGTTCACGAAGCTTTATTAATCCCCGATGAAGCTGTTTCAACTAATCAAGATAAAAAAATTGTTTTCAAAGTGAATGCAGCTAACGTGATTGAACCTCAGCCCGTCGTATTAGGACCATTATATGAACAAAAATGGCGTGTTGTACGTTCAGGGTTGAAAGCAGATGATAAAATTATATGGACAGGGCTTGCAAAAGTGCGACCAGGTTTAACCGTAAAGCCTCAACTTATTACAAACACGAATGATAACCAAGATAACCAAAAGGTCGCTAAATGAAGTTTCCTCATTTTTTTATAGAGCGTCCCATCTTCGCGAGTGTCATTTGGATAATTATCTTTATTATTGGAAGCATAAGCTATTTTAAATTACCGATTGAACAATATCCACAAGTTGTTCCACCTACAGTAGTGGTAAACGCAAGTTACCCAGGTGCCAGTGCAGATATTGTGGCAAAGACAGTTGCAACACCACTGGAACAAGAAATTAATGGTGTTGAAGACATGCTATATATGTCGTCACAATCAACTAATGATGGCTCAATGGCTTTGACCATTACTTTTAAACTGGGTACTAATTTAGATACAGCTCAAGTACTGGTTCAAAATCGCGTGGCAATTGCATTACCACGATTACCTCAAGATGTACAAAGACGTGGTGTTACCACACGAAAAAATTCACCCGATCTCATGTTGGTGATTAATCTATATTCTCCTGATGGCACTTATGATCAATCCTATATTGCTAATTATGCTGTTCTTCAAATGCGCGATCGCTTGTTGCGTATTGATGGTATAGGAGATATCCGTGTTTTTGGCGCCAGTGAATATGCTATGCGTATTTGGCTCGATCCTGATCGTGTTGCTTCTTTTAATATGTCAGCAACAGATGTGCTAAATGCCTTAAGAGCCAAAAATGTTCAAGTGGCTTCAGGTACACTTGGACAAGAGCCAGTTGAAAGACAAAGTGCTTTTGAAATCAATGTACAAACACAAGGACGTTTGATTCAACCAGAAGAGTTTGGCAATATCATTGTTAAAACGACTGAAAATGGACGTGTGGTTCGAGTACGGGATATTGGTCGAGTAGAATTAGGTTCTGATGTTTATGGCACTCGAGGTTATCTAGGGAATAAAAAAGCAGTCGCTTTGCCAGTATTTCAACGTCCAGGAAGTAATGCAATTGAAACGGCGGACAACATCAAGATTGCTATGGCTGAAATGGCTGAAAAATTCCCTCCTGGCCTTAAATATGAAATTGCTTATAACCCTACCGATTTTATTGCTGAATCTATTGATGCGGTTTATCACACTATTTTTGAAGCAGTGATACTCGTTATTATTGTGATAATTTTATTTCTGCAAAGCTGGCGAGCAGCGATTATTCCTATTGTGGCAATACCGCTTTCTTTAATTGGTACTTTTTCTGTGATGAGTGCACTTGGTTTTTCGTTAAATAATCTGACATTATTTGGCCTTGTTTTAGTCATTGGTATTGTTGTCGATGATGCCATTGTCGTAGTAGAAAATATGGAACGTTTAATGGCCAAGGGGATGAAAGTTCGAGATGCTGCTCATCAAACCATGGATGAAGTGGGTAGTGCACTTGTTGCAATTGGCCTTGTTTTGATAGCCGTATTTTTACCAACCACATTTATTAGTGGTATTTCGGGCAGATTTTTTCAACAATTTGGTGTTGTGGTAGCAGTAGCAACAGCTTTTTCAGTGTTTATTTCATTGACATTGAGCCCCGCACTTGCAGCTCTACTTTTAAAACATACCCATCGCGAAGAGAAAACCATATCGCCCAGTTTTTTACCTAATCCTTTTTCTTGGGTTTTCTTTTATTTCAATAAAGGGTTAGCAGCTTTTACAAATCGATATGGATTGATTTCAACTCGCGTTGTGCGCATGGGTGCAATCATGATAGTGGCATATGTTGCCCTAATGGGATTGACTTTGGGTACCTTTAAGGCTGTGCCTAGTGGTTTTATTCCACCTCAAGATCAAGGCTATGCTATTGTCGGTATTCAACTGCCACCGGGTGCTTCTCTTACGAGAGCGGATGAAGTAGTTCAGCAGGCTGTCGAAAAATTGATGAAAATAGATGGAATTGTCAATGCAGTAGGGTTTGCTGGTTTTAATGGGGCGACTTTCTCAAATGCCAACAATGCGGGAGCGATTTTCCCTGTCTTTGCAGATTTTGAAACAAGACGTGCCAAAGGCATTACTTTTGATAGTCTGATGGGTCAGATGTGGGCAGCTATGGGACAAATCGAAGATGCCATGATTGTTGTGATACCAGCCCCCCCTGTTCGTGGTATTGGAAATGGCGGTGGTTTTAAGATGATGTTACAAGACCGAGGTGGTTTAGGAGTAGACACTTTAAATCAATCTCTGTGGACATTGGCAGGTGCTGCTAATCAATCAGGTGTTGTCACACAGGTTTTTAGTTTTTATGAAATCGCTACACCGACCTTATTTTTGAATATAGATAGAGATAAAACAGAAAAATTAGGGGTGCCTTTAGAGCGAGTTTTTGATGCATTAACAGTTTATTTAGGTTCAGCTTATGTGAATGATTTTAGTTATCTTGGGCGAAATTATCGAGTCACTGCACAGGCAGAAGGTGATTATCGTATGGATTCTGATAATGTCGCGCGCCTCCGTGTGCGAAATGATGAAGGTGGAATGGTTCCTTTAGGCACATTAGCCAGTTTTGAAAATAAATCGGGTGCGTCTCGTCAACCTCGTTATAATTTGTATCCCGCAGCAGAGCTACAAGGTAATATGCTTCCGGGGAAAAGCATGGGAGAAGGGCTTGCTTTGATGGAAAATTTAGCAAAAAATATTTTGCCTTCAGGGATTGATTTTGAATGGACCGAATTGTCGTATCAGCAAAAACTCTCAAGTAATACTGGGGTGATAGCTTTTGTCTTAGCTGTGATTTTTGTCTTTTTATTATTGGCAGCTTTATATGAAAGTTGGGTGCTGCCGCTCGCCATTATCTTAATTGTTCCCATGTGTTTACTTTCGGCAATGGGTGGCATTTGGTTTTTAGGAATGGATAATAATATCCTAACACAAATTGGTTTAGTGATTTTGATTGGTCTAGCATGTAAGAATGCCATTTTAATTGTCGAGTTTGCAAAAGATAGAGAAGCAACTGGTGAAACACCATGGCAATCGGCTGTCGATGCGGCTCGATTACGATTACGTCCTATTCTAATGACATCATTTGCCTTTATTTTAGGTGTAGTGCCTTTAGTTATGGCAACAGGTGCAGGGGCTGAAATGCGTAAAGCACTGGGTGTCGCGGTCTTTTTTGGTATGTTAGGCGTAACGTTTTTTGGATTAATTTTTACACCCGTGTTTTATGTCTTATGCCGTTCTTTATCGATAAAATTCAGAGCTTTTTTTGGTATGGATAAAAACAAGCTTGACTAACATTTGAAACACATGTTTAAGCCAAGCTTGTTATAAAATAATGTAATTATTTTTTGTTTAGCATAGAGGTGATTAAATTATTTTTAGCCAGCTCTCTTGCGATAATACCGCCTGAAAGCAATGAATTTTCTTGTTCTATATATTGAACAAAGGTAATGGTTCTGTTGTCTTTTTGAATCCAGCCGACAAACCAGCCCATATTCATGCCACCGCCAGTTTTGCCATACATTTGCCAGTCATCCCAGATATTAGGTTGTTTAATAATTTTAATGGTATTGTCATGTGCCGCTTTTGAAACAGGCAATTTGTGTTGCTGCAATTTTTCGATAAATTCAAGTTGTTCCTTAGGTGAAATTTCCAGCGAACTCATAATCCAGGCACTGTCTAGACCATCATTTTTGCCAGCATGACCTGAAACATTTTTGTTGCCATAATTGAATTTATCAACATATGTTTGAAATTTTTCTTGGCCTAATTTATGCGTAATATATTGCGAGTACCAAATGACTGAAAACATCATCCAACTTTCGGGTGTTTGTGCCCGGTTATAAAAATATTGAATGGGATATTTTTCAGGATGATACAAATCTACAATGCGAGCTCTCAAATCATCTGTTAAAGGAACAGAAGGTTGTCTGGGTGACTTTAAAACACCAGAATCAAATCCCATGACAGCAAGAGGAATTTTGAAAGTAGAAGCTGGGGTATGACGTGTATCACAATCTCCAGATTGTTTTATTATCTTGCCGTTTTCCTTTGCAATAAAGCACTGGTTGCTTGCTGCTTGAACGCTTGGAATAAAAAGGTAGATAAATAGAACGAATAGAGAAGCAAATATTTTTTTATTCATATTAAATTACCGTGATAAATAGTTAATTAACTGACTGCTAAACTAGGATTTATAATAATACTAGCTAGCTGTGAGAATGTCAAAACCAGATAACTAACCATTAACCTGATGATCATAAGGTAAGCAACGTGGATTTTACCCAACTCCAACTCAATTCAATATTGATATTTATACCCCTGTTAGGTTTAACAGCACAATGGTTAGCTTGGTATTTTCGCTTACCAGCCATTGTATTATTAACGGCAATAGGACTTATCTTTGGGCCTGGATTGGGTATTTTAAAGCCCTCAGCACAATTTGGAGAGTTACTTTCTCCTATCATTCGAGTATGTGTTGCGCTTATTCTATTCGATGGTGGATTAAATTTACGCTTTTATGAATACAAAGAAGCGACAAGTGGCGTTCGTCGTTTAGTTTTTCCTGCTGTGCCGATTGCTTGGGCGTTATACAGTATTGCGACACACTATATTGCTGGCATAAATTGGCCATTGGCTCTCATTTTTGGTGCCATTATTGTAGTGAGTGGTCCAACGGTGGTTATTCCTTTATTAAGACAAGCCAATTTAAAAAGACGGCCTGCCTCTTATATCAAATGGGAAGGGATTATTAATGATCCTATTGGGGCATTGCTAGCGGTTTTTATTTTTCAATATTTTATTTTGAGTGCAACTGGTGAGTCATGGTTGCATATTCTGGGATCAATGTTCTTTGGAGCTGGTGTGGCTTTAATTTTGGGAGGAGGCGGAAGCTATTTTATCGCAAGTGCATTTCGTCGAGGATACGTACCTGAATATTTGAAAATACCAGTGGTATTTGGTTCAGTTCTCATTGTATTTGCCTTATCAAGCTCTATACAAGATGGAGCAGGGTTATTAGCCACCACTTTGTTTGGGCTGATATTTGGTAATTTAAATTTACCCAGTATTGAAGATATACGTAGGTTTAATGAAACAACTGGAATATTGCTTGTTTCAAGTGTGTTTATTTTGTTAACGGCAAATATCGATTTAGCCATATTATTGAATTTAAATTGGCAATATTTTTTACTACTCGCCATGATTATTTTGGTTATTCGTCCTGCCATTGTTTTTATTTCTATGCTAGGGAGTAAAGTTGAATTTTCAGAAAGAGTGCTTTTGGCATGTGTTGCACCAAGAGGGGTAGTAGCAGCAGCAGTAGGTGGGGTATTTGCTTATGATTTGGCTTCTAGAAATTTTCCGCAAGCTAATATGCTACTTCCTATGGTATTTGTGCTCATCGTCGTGTCAGTCGTGGTTTATGGTTTTTCCTTGCCGTTTATAGGTAAAAAATTAAAATTAGCAGCGGAGCAAAAAAATGGCTTACTGATTATTGGTGCTTCTCCTTGGAGCATTGAATTGGCAAACTTATTAGTTAGCCAAGGTGTCAAGGTGATAATTGCAGATGCTTCTTGGCAAAGATTGAAGCCTGCTCGAATGCAAAACATTCCTTATTTCTACGGACAGATATTATCTGACAGAGCTGAAGAACGAATTGATTTTAGTGAAATAGGATATATATTGGCTGCCTCACAAAATGATGCCTTTAATGTTTTAGTCTGTTCACATTTTTCACATAAGTTAGAACGAAAAAATATTGTGCATTTACCCATATTAGAAGACAATGAAGAAGATATAAGAGGGGGGTTAGATCCGGCTCTCACGGGTGTGTCACTAGCCATTAAAGATTATGTTTATAATGATTTGATTAAGCTTCATTATCAAGGTTATCATTTTAAAGCTCGGCATTTTACCGATAAGTTTACACCAAAAAATATCGAAAAAATGTCGTTTCAGGATGAAATACCGATTTTTATTTTACGTAAAAATGGACAATTAGATTTTTTTACTAAACAAAAAACACCAAAACCAGAAATTGATGATATGCTGTTTGTTTTTGGGAAATAATGATACAAGGTTGAGGTAATGCGTTTTTTGAGTATTTTATTAAGAATGTTACGCGAGGGTACAGAATTTCATTTAAAATCAAAACCGTTTGGCATTGAGCGAATCGCCCCATTTGGAAATCGTACCCATAAATTTGAAGAATCTAAAACCCTAACCTGGATGGAATGGCTGTATCGGGAGTTGCCACATTATCATCGAAGAAAATATGATAAAAAAGGCAGAGTGAGAATAGGTCAGGGGTTAGGTAGGCATAGACCTTGGCAAACAAGCCCTTACGACAGAAAAATAGGAGATAGATTTTACTCTACTTCTATACATTCAAAAAAAGAATAAAAATAACATGAGAAATAGTAAATGACCAATACAATACCCTTAGCTGCTAGGTTAAGACCTCATCTCTTATCTGAATTCGTAGGACAAAAACATTTTTTACATGCTCATTCGGCATTGATGCAAGCCATTCAAAAAAATCAGTTACGATCGATGATCTTTTGGGGACCTCCAGGCACGGGAAAGACCACACTGGCAAGGTTAATTGCATCAACTGTGGATTATCATTTTATACCATTATCTGCAATAGATGCAGGTGTGCGAGACATTAAAAATGCAGTCGAAGAAGCGCAAGCGTTGTTTAATGAAACAAAACAAAAAACCTTATTATTTTTAGACGAAGTACACCGTTTTAATAAAGCACAACAGGATGTATTTTTACCCTCAATAGAAGAAGGGCAAATTGTTTTTATAGGAGCCACCACCGAAAATCCCTCTTTTTCTTTAAATAATGCACTATTATCTCGGGCAACTGTTTATATTTTTAAATCTTTAGATGAACAAGATTTATCGATATTACTCGACAGAGGATGGCAATTATTATTATCGAGCCAAAATTTATCCATCACCTTTCAATCAGACGATAAATTAAAACTTATTCATTGGGCAGATGGAGATGCTAGGCGATTATTAGGTGCCCTAGAAGCACTTTTTATGCTTTGTGAAAATAAAAACCAGGTATCAAGCGTTGAATTAGATGAAGTGCTGACAGGCGCCTATTTACGCTTTGATAAGGCGGGAGATGAATTTTACGATCAAATTTCTGCATTACATAAAGCGGTACGAGGTTCCAATCCTGATGCTGCATTATATTGGTTGGCTCGTATGCTCACATCAGGAGCCGATCCTTTATATCTAGCTAGAAGAATGTTGAGAATGGCCAGTGAAGATATTGGCATGAGCGATCCAAGGGCATTAGATATTACTATGCATGCATATGGTGCTTACCAAAAAATGGGATCACCCGAAGGTGATTTGGCTTTAGCCCATGCGGTCGTTTATTTAGCTGTGGCGCCTAAAAGTAATGCGGTTTATACGGCTTGGAAACAAGCGCTATCAGATGCCAAATCATTAGGTTCACTACCTGTACCTTTGCATATTCGAAATGCCCCCACAAAATTAATGAAAGACATCGGATATGGCAAAGGTTATAGATACGCTCACGATGAGCCAGGCAATTTATCTTTAGGACAAACCTATTTTCCCGAAAAAATGGGAGAAAAAATTTACTATGAGCCCAGTAACAATGGCCTTGAAATAAAGATAGGCGAGAAATTAGCTTTTTTGAGAAATCAGGCAATTAAAAAATAAATAATACAAAATTTTGAAGCTGTCATGCCAGCTTTCGCTGACATGACAGCTTCAATTATTAAAAACGAAAAATTACAAACTCACTTTTTTAGCAGCAGATGTGTAAAGCTTTGTATTCACTTCAGCTTTAGCAGTCTGATCAAATGTATATAAACCCGAATCTTCCTCTACTAATTGCTTAGTAAACGCTAAGGCAAAAGTTTTACTTTGAGCCAACACGTCAGGTTTATCTTTGTTTTGATTTTTATAAGCTTGTTCTAATTGAGCACAAATTTCACTAACAGGCGTCACATAAGGTTTATCTATGCCAAATAATCTCAACACAGCACCGGAATCATTCCTACTTTGTACAAAAGCTTTTTTACCATCTTCTTGTAGATTCGCTTTAATCTTAATTTCACCAAAAAAGCCAGTAAGCAATTTATCGCTTAATTTGGTTACACCCAATAAGCCACTTAATGCACTGACAGCAGAAATAGCTTTAGGCACAATGTTGGTTAAAGCAAAAAAGCTGTTAGAGGCTATTTCAGGCACTTTAGGCAAAGCTGCTGCAATATTTGGTAAGTTTAGGTTAGGAATGCCTGCAAATAATTTTTGCATAATGGGCGAAACAACTTGTTGTGTAACCGCAACAGCTTCAGTTGAAGCAACTACTGGAGCAAGATAAGGTGCAGCAAGTGCAGTCAGTCCATAATACATGCCATAACCGACACCTGCGCCAACTGCTAATCTTAGTGCAGCTGAACCAACATAGTAAGTTGGGTGTTGTTTAAATTCGGTATACATGGCATTGGCTCTAGCAGCTATTTGTTTGCGTGCGCCAGCAAAGTATTTTTTATTCTTCACAGGCTCTTCAACTACTGGGGTATCAATTACTGGTTTGTCATTTGGATTATCCATTATTTTTTCCTTCTAGTTTTACTTTAAATAAAAATGATTTTGAACAGCCAGCAGTATAAAGCGAATAATTTTTTTGGCGAGGTTATCTATCTGTTAAGCGCGCCCGTTTATCGGTCTTCACTTTACAAAATAAAAGTTATTTAACTCATTTTTTTTAATGCTTAAATTTTTGCTAAGTTAAAACATAACCTTGTATTAGCATGATCGCCAAAACAGCATAAAAGCTAATCTTTTTCACTTGGCGGTATTTTCTGGTTAAGATAGACAAAACAGTCAGTAAAATTAGGCTAGGGTAAGTTTTTTCTAACAATGGTCCTAAAAAGGCAGAAATGCCTTTAAAGTCTAATAACGAAACTAAAAAAGAGACTGCGATCGTTGCTAACAATACTAAAGGATAAAGTTGCTTAGGTGCTTTGAATAATGTGCATAAATATCTAGCATACACATTCGTTAAAGCAACGGCAGCAGAGATACAAGAAAAAAAGATTAATGTGGCAATAATTAAGGTGGCATTATCGCCTAATAAATAACCTGCAATGCTGGGTAAAATCAGTTCAGGAGAAACATTGCCAGCTATGTTTTGATAATAGGCACCTAAATAAACAAACGATAAATAAATAATCGATAAAATAGCTGCGCCAATTAAACTGGGGCCTAGCGCCAGTTTTAATACTTTATTGTTATTTTGGCTGGCAACTTCATGGGGCACTAATTTTTGAATTTGCTGAAAAATAACTGCTGAAAAGAAAAAGGCCGCAAACAAATCCATGGTCTGATAACCTTTAGAAAAGCCTGTCCAAAAACTATCTAAACCGGTTTGAGTTGGCATCGGAAGAGTAGGGGCATAGTAAATACCCGCTCCAATTAATATGCCAAGTGCGATGAGTTTTAAAGGTGTTAACCATTTACCTAATATCGATATCATCCATTCGTCTTTGAGACAAACTAAATAACACAACCCACAAAAAACAAGACTAAAACCAATTAAAGACATATCTGGATAAACATAACTGATACCGCCATGTGCAACGGTAATACAACGAGGAACTACGCCAAAGCTGCCTAACAAGGATAAAGTAAATAACGGGAGGAGCAGCTGAGCGACTTTTCCAGCCTCACCAAAAAAGGCGAGATAATTACCATGATGTAATTTAATAACAAATAAGCCTAAGAAAGGTAATAAGATACCGGTTAAAAACAAGCCAATAAAACCTAACCACCAATAACCCCCGGTTGCCACGCCGATTTGTAATGGAAATACTAAGTTCCCCGATCCAAAAAACATGGAAAAAATAGTAAAACCAAATATAAACATTTTTTTACGCATGATGCATCCAGGAAGATAATAGCAGCAGATTTAAAATAAATAAGCTTGTTAACTTTGTTAAGTTTTTTAATTAAGTTATCAGATATCTTTATCTATATCAACCAAACATTGATATATTTAATTTTCTCGCTTAGACTCAAAAATCGTTAAAATCTGAGGTTATATCGTCGTGACTTATCCTATTTCATCACAGTCTCCTATCGGCATATTTGACAGCGGAGTAGGTGGCACAACAGTTTTGAGTAGGTTAACTAATCTTCTACCTAACGAAAAGATACTTTATTTTGGTGATACTGCCAGGTTGCCCTATGGGGATAAAACGCCGGCTCAGATTTTAGAATACTCTACAGCTATTTTAAATTGGATGGCAGCACAAGGCGTCAAAATGGTGTTGATGGGTTGTAATACCAGTTCGGCATTGGCGTATCCGCATTTGGTGGCACTGCAACCTACTTTAGATTTTCCAGTATTAGATATTATTAGGCCATTTGCCGCGAGTCTAGAGAGCAGTAAAAAAATCATAGGTGTTTTTGCGACAGCTGCCACCGTAAAAAGTGAGATGCATAAAAAAATTATTCATTCATATCATCCTGATAGGCAAGTGCTCTCAGTCTCTTGTCCAGAATGGGTGCCTATTATAGAAAATGGACGCCTGCAGCAGGCAGATACCTTATTCCATGTCAAAAAATATGTCGAGCCTCTTTTGGAACAGGGGGCAGATGCCTTGGTTTATGGTTGTACACACTATCCTTTACTAGAGCCTGTGTTAAGAAAAGCCATTCCCGATTATTTAAGTCATATAGCCTTGATCGATCCTGCTGAATATATTGTGAATAAAGCCATTCAGTATTTAACAGAACAAGACTTGCTAAATCATCATCATACTCGCTCAGAACGCATTCATTTTTATGCGAGCGGTGATACTCAAGCATTTGCGCATAATATGCAAAAGCTATGGGGCTACAAACCTGAAGTAACCCATGTCACTTTACCTTTATTAGAAAAAGAATTTCTTTACAAATCTTTATAAAAAATAATTAAGTTTTTTATTGAGATCTAATCTAAGGTTTGTAGCATATTTTTAAGTTCTTCAACTTCTGCACTACAAAAAGTAATATGCCCCAATTTTCGATTGGCTCTAGGTTCTTTGCCATATAAATGCACATAAGCACTGGGTAAAGTTTTCAGTTTAGCGAGTTGTTCAGCAGTAGGTGGTTCAGAAATAATATTACGCATGGCACTAAACCCAATTGCATGTGTTGGGCCGAGTGGTAAACCACAAACAGCACGAACATGATTTTCAAATTGGCTTGTTTGTGCGCCTTCTATGGTCCAATGCCCAGAATTGTGTACGCGAGGTGCCATTTCATTAGCGATGAGCATATTATTTTTCACGAAAAATTCAATGGTAAGTACGCCGATGTAGTCTAAACTTTTTAAAATTTTGTCAGCATGTCTTTGCGCTTGCATGGTTAACACATCCGCTTCAGATGAAGTCATCGGCGCTTCCGATAAGCGTAAAATGCCTTCTCTGTGGGTATTTTTAGTTAAGGGATAATAGGCAATATTATTAGATTGATCACGAACACAAACTAAAGATACTTCATAATCAAAATCGACAAAGCTTTCTAAAATCAGAGGTGTGCTATTAGCTAATTTTTCAAAAGCATTTTGAGCTGCACTAAGTGTTTTATCTAATGAGCCTTGCCATTTAATCACAGCTTGGCCTTTGCCATCGTAGCCCATGGTGCGAGTTTTAAGCACTGTAGAGCATTCAATTTTTTCTAATGCTACCAGTAAATCTTGGATACTCTCAATATTAAAATAATCAGGTGTAGGAATATTTAAATCTGTAAATAACGTTTTTTCAAATAATCTGTCTTGAGCTGTTTCTAGCGCATCAATACTTGGATAAAAAGAGGTAGATTCTGCTAATTTTTTTGCCAGGGCTACAGGGATATTTTCGGTTTCTATGGTAAGGGCACTAATAGAAGAATCTTTAGAAAGCATATCAGCAATAGTTTGTGTATTGGTGAGATCGACGGCTATTACATTTGTGACTTCGCTAGCACAAGGGTTATCAACAGTTTTTGACTCGAAACAAACTACATCGATATTCAGTTTTTTTGCAGCAACAGCAAGCATTTTGGCGAGTTGTCCACCGCCTAAAATGGCCAGTTTTTTTCTTTGCATATTTTACCTGTTATTTAGGAAAAGGATTATCCAAAACTTGTTGTGTTTGTTTTTGCCTAAAAGCCAAAATCGCTTTTTGAATTTCTGGATATTTTAATCCTAGTATTTCTGCAGAAAATAACCCGGCATTAATCGCACCTGGTTTGCCTATTGCAAAAGTTGCCACAGGCACGCCGCCTGGCATTTGAACAATAGATAACAAAGAATCTAACCCGTTTAAACTGGCACTTTGTACGGGTACACCCAAAATAGGTAAATGTGTTTTAGAGGCAAGCATCCCAGGTAAGTGAGCTGCGCCGCCAGCACCAGCAATAATCACTTCTAGGCCTTTTGATTGAGCCGTTTCAGCATATTGAAATAATT
>CAYSTH010000035.1:0-16186 GCA_964433995.1 uncultured Francisellaceae bacterium
TATCTGCATTCGAATATTCAATTTTGTTATTCGCTTTCGGCTTGAACAGACTCATCGTCGTTTGTTTCCTCAGAAGGGGGCGTGTTATTAAATGGGATATCAGGTGTCACTTCTTCGGTTTGTTCTTCTTGTTCTTCTGCTGCAGCGACTTCTTGGGGTTTTAAAATCGCTTTAGGTTTTTCTTCTAACTTTACCTTGATTTCATTGTCAGGTGCTTTTACTTCTGGCTTAGGCTCTGTGGGGTATATTTGATCTATGGGGATAGCGCCTGTTTTGAGTAGATAATAATAATCGATTATTTTTCGAGCAAGTTGAGTATGTCCTGTTTCATTTTCTAGGACAATCGCTAAAGCAATTTCTGGTTTATCAATAGGTGAAAAAGCCACAAACAAATGATGGTCTCGGAGGTGAGCTGCAACTTTGTTTGCGTGATATTTTTCATTTTGTTTAATTTTAAATAATTGCACCGTTCCCGTTTTACCCGCTATGGTATATTGCACACCTTTAAAGCCATTGAAAGCGGTTCCGTGTGGATTGGTGACAACATCGGTCATGCCACTGATGACAATATCCCAATTTTTGGGCTGGGTTAATTTGACGACTTCGGTGCGTTCAACAGAATCGGTTGCTTTAACTAAATGGGGTTGCACTCGTATACCACGGTTGGCCAAAGTGGCAATACTGGTGGCCATTTGAATAGGGGTGGCGACAAAGTAACCTTGCCCTATACCATTTGAAATGGTTTCTCCTGGAAACCAAACTTGTTTACGAGCTTTGAGTTTCCAAGCTTTGCTAGGATTGACACCGGCGCTTTCACCAACCGTATCGATATGGGTGAGTTGGCCGTAACCGAATTGATCTAACCAAGCACTTTGTTTATCAATGCCCATTTTATGAGCCAATTCATAAAAATAGACGTCGCAAGATTCTGCAATCGCTTTTCTGACATCGACCATACCATGTCCTTTGGGACGCCAATCGCGGTATTGTCTTGTTTGGTTAGGTAAAGTAAAAAAGCCAGGATCGCTTATTTTGTAATTAGGTGTGATATAGCCTTGTTCTAAACCGGCAAGTGCATAAAAGGGCTTGATAGTTGAGCCAGGAGGATATTGCCCACGGATCACACGATTATAAAGTGGCTTAGCCTTAGACTGTGAAAGCTCTTGATAAATTTGGTGTGGAATACCATGCACGAATAAATTTGGATTAAAACTGGGGGTGGAAACCATTGCTAAGATTTCACCTGTTGTGGGATTTAATACCACCACAGCGCCGCGATGTGTTGTCATAAGTTGATGAGCAAAAACTTGTAAACGACCATCGATAGTCAGATGAAGGTTTTTCCCTGCTACGGGTGCTTCTTGTGACAGCATTCGAACCATCCGACCTTTTGAATCGACTTCGATATTCGAAAAGCCTACTTTGCCATGTAATTCGGATTCGTATTTTTTTTCTATGCCGACTTTGCCAATAAAGTGAGTGGCTTGATAATTTTTCGTGTCAATTTTATTGAGTTCAGATTCGCTAATACGCCCTACATACCCCATGACATGTGCAAATGTTTCACCGTAGGGGTAATAACGATTAAGTGAGGCAGATATTTCCACACCAGGAAGGGCATGTAAGTTTAATGATAATTTGGCGACTTGCTCTTCAGAAAGATGATGTTTTAACGGAATGGGATTAAACGAACGTGTTTGTTTTTTACGTAAGTAAAAGTTATCAATATCTTCCTGCTCGATAGGAATAATCCCTTTTAATTTTTCGAATAGTTCAGGAAGTTTACCAGCTTGTTCTGGCGTGATCGTTAAATTAAAGCCGGGTGTATTTTGAGCAATGATAATGCCATTTCTATCGTAAATAATGCCTCGCATTGGGCTTAAAGGCACAGCTCGAACTTGATTATGACGTGATAAGAGCGAATATTTTTCATGTTGAATGATTTGAAGATATCCCACACGCGCAAATATAATAATTGTCAGAAATATAACTATAAAGAATGCAATGGTCGCTCTTTGGACATACATCCTATTTTCAGCTAGATGATTTTTAAGCGTAAAACGTTTACGTGGTGAGATCATCATCTCAACTAGTTACTCTTTATTTTATATCAAGATTAAAATTAGATAGATCAATACTAAAGTTTAATCTAAAAACAATCGGGAAGCGATGTGGGATTTACCGATGATAAGGATGATTCTGCTGTAAGGTATAGGCTCGATAGAGTTGTTCAACCAAAATGACTTTGGCCAAAGTATGTGGAAAAGTGAGAGCAGATAAACTCAGTAGACAATTGGCTCTGGCAAGTACTGTGTCACATAAACCATCAGGGCCACCAATTAAAAAGATAAGGTTTTTATGCCGTTGATGCCACTCTGCAATTAACTGAGAAAATTCGTGAGTAGGGTATGATTTGCCAGTAGGGTGTAGTGCCACAACCCAATCATCGGAGTGAATCTTTTTTAAAATAGCCTCGCCTTCATTTTTTTTAAATTGTTCTGCTTGTTTGGCATCATATGTTGTTTGAGGACGAACGGCTAAAGGCAGTGCTTCGATTTTGGGTTGATAAGTTTTAGGCAGCCGAACTAAAAAATCGTCACAAGCAGCAAGCACCCACTTGGGGTGCTTTTGGCCAACGGTGATAATTTTGGTGGTCACGCGCAGGCTAACTTAGGTTTTTTATCAGACGGATGTCCTTCGGACCATAGTTGTTCTAGATTGTAGTATTCTCTGGTTCTAGGCTGCATGATATGTACCACTATTTCTCCTAAATCGACCAACACCCATTCGGCATCAGAATCACCTTGCATCACACAAGGCGTTATTTTGCCAGCTTTCATGCGATTGACAAGATTATCGGCAATAGAAAAAACGTGCCGACTACTGGTGCCACTTGCCACAATCATGTAATTGGTAAAAGTCGTCAAGTTTTGGACATCTATAGAATGGATATTTAAGGCTTTTAAATTATTGAGTTCATCGAGGACAGTTTGGAGCAATACAGTTGTCTTCATATTTATCCTTTTTCAGTTCGTGACCTTTCATTTTCTTAGTATGATGAAATACACGGGTTGCTGAGAAAAGTCATAAATTTTCTCTCATCGATTAGACCCCCTTAATTTTTATTCCTTACACTCTAATCATACACCAATTTTTGAAGATGCATCAAAAAAATGCTTAAAGTTGCTTGGCTGATATTGTCTTAACTACACTGAAAAGAAGTTGATTGAGCTGATATTCGGTTTCCAGTGATTGGCTACTTTTAGCGTAAATGTCTAGCTGAAAAAGCTGATTTTTCCAATGGTTAATTTGTTGCTGTATTTTCTGTTGTATCACCAATGTTAAGCTTTGTGCCCGATTTTTTAAGGGTGAAGTAGAAAAATAGGGATGAGCATTATTTTTATTGTTTGCTTCAGGTTCCCACCAATCAAATAACTGTGATAACCACCAAATAGTGAGAATGGTTTTATCTTGCTGATGTAAAAATCGACTGATTTCTGCTACTTGAGATAGATTGCAATTTAAAATAGCTTCTATCAATTGTTGAGCTGAATATTGTGGTTGATGAGACAATAATCCATGGAGTAATTCATCGGTAATTGCCTGGTTTTTAAAACAAAAATCCAATTGTTTGAGTAACTGATAAATATCACCTAAATTATTAGGAAAATTATCTAAAATACAGTTTTTTTGTGTGTCAGATAAAGTGAGTTTAAAAAAATCAGCTGTGTCTGATAACCATTTTTTTAGTTTGTAGCCTTCAGGTGGCCAAATAGTTAATACTGCGCCATTTGCCTCAATACATTGCACCCATTTGCTTTTAGTCTGACCTTTATCTAGCTTGCCAGTAAGTAAAACATAAATTTTTTCGTATTCACTCGTCGGATTATTAGAAAGATTGTTAGCATAGTGCGTTAAATCTTGCGTAAATTCTGCACTAGATTTTGCTAATTTATGAACGATAATTTCTTTTTGACTAAAAAGAGATAACTGAGTTGAAAAAAGCTGAGTGGAATCATTTTGGTAAACCGGCCCTTGAAACCCACGTTGAGATAAATAAGCATACAACTGTTCTTGGCAGGCATTTAATAAAGTGTCTTCATCTCCAGATAAGAGATAAAGAGGATAAATTTTTCCTGAAACTAAGGATGAGAACTGGTCGAGATAGATGCGCATCGGTAGGGCTCTGTTAAAGGAAGAAAGCTTAATTGTTGAATTAATTGCTCAATCAGTTCTTGTTGCATTTCTTTTTCGAGCAAGTTTTTTTCATATTGATCGGCGAGATCTTGATTAGGGTTGAGTTGTCTGTCTCTGTTTGACATCATGTGTTGATTAAACTGTTTACCAACACCTGGTAAATTTAAATCATATTTTAAATTCAGTTGTAGACGTTCTCTACGAGTTTGTCCTTGAAGACTGTAAACCAAAATATGCTGGTTCATCTCACTTTTGGTGAGTTTGAGGGTGGGGCAATCTATGTTGGTATTGCTTTGTGGTATTTGTACATCAATACCAGCACGTTTTAAATTTTCTCGTGCGAGTTGATAAAAACTACTATAGGGCTCGTAGGGGAGTAAAACGAGTTCTTTCACTTGAATTTTTTTAGGGTTGTGCGTGCCACGTAAATGAAACCCACAACCGGCCATTAAAGTTGAAATGAACGTTGAAAGTAATATCCCTATGACTACTAAACGTATGTTTATCCGCATTATTTATCTATAACCACCATGTTAAGTAATTTTTGTGGCACATAAATTACTTTTTTTATTAACTTATCAACTGTGTATTTTTGTATATTAGGCTCAGCGAGCGCAAGCGCTTCGATTTCTTGTGCGTTTGCACTGACAGAAGCTTGAATATTGCCTCTCAGCTTGCCATTAATTTGTACAGCAATGGTAATCGTGTCACGTATCAATGCATTAGGATCCACTATGGGCCATTTTGCATCAATAATAGGATATTCATATCCTAAATCGAACCAAAGCTCGTGTGTAATATGAGGCACGATGGGGGATATCATAATCAAAATGCTTTCGAAACAATGGTTTACCAATTGGTTGTCTTGTTTAGAGACAATATAATTGTTTCTGAAATCCGTGAGAGCATTAAACAATTCCATGACAGCTGCGATAGCGGTATTAAACGTTAAACGTCTTGCATAATCGTCTGTTACTTTTTGGATGGTCTCATGTAATTTGCGATTTAGGTTTTTATAGGCATCAGAAAGTGTTGCATTATCAACCAATGTATTTGTTTGGTTTTGTTCAGATATTTGATAGGCCAGACGCCATAGTTTTTTCAAAAATCTAAACGCACCTTCTACGCCTTCTTGTGACCATTCTAAGGATTGATCGGGCGGCGATGCAAACATCATAAAAAATCGTACAGTGTCAGCACCATATTGATCGATTAAATCTTTAGGATCAACCGTATTGCCTTTAGATTTCGACATTTTGCTGCCATCTTTAAGCACCATGCCCTGTGTTAATAAATTCTCAAAAGGTTCATCAGAATGAACCAATCCTAAATCTCTTAGTACTTTATGTAAAAAACGAGAATACAGTAAATGTAAAATGGCGTGCTCAATACCACCAATATATTGATCGACAGGGCTCCAATAGTTTGCTCGGTCGTCTAGCATGGCTTGTTTGTTATCGACACAAGCATATCTGAGGTAATACCAAGAAGATTCTACAAAAGTATCGAAAGTATCGGTTTCACGCTTAGCTGGTTTTTGGCAGCTTGGGCACTGTGTTTCATAAAATTCAGGCATTTTGGTTAAAGGTGAACCAATTCCTAATTCAGCAATATTTTCAGGCAGCACAACAGGTAAATCTTTTTCGGGTACGGGTTGTGGACCACAATCTTCGCAATAAATAATCGGGATGGGACAGCCCCAATAACGCTGTCTGGATACCCCCCAGTCACGCAATCGGAAATTAACTTGTTTTTCACCAATCGAAAGCTTAATCAGATCTTGAGCAATATCTTTTTTAGCTTGCTCGGTGTTTAATCCAGTGTATAAGCCAGAATGAATAAGCGTACCAGGTCCAGTATAAGCACTGTTAGGAGTGACTTTTTGAACATCTAAAGCTTCTATCACCTGTTTTATAGGTAACTGGTATTGTATCGCAAATTCGAAATCTCTTTCATCATGAGCAGGCACTGCCATCACTGCACCTGTACCGTAATTCATCAGTACATAATTGGCTACCCAAATAGGGAGTTTTTCCTTTGTAATAGGGTGAATGGCTTCAAACCCTGAAGGCATACCTTGTTTAGGTAAAGTAGCCATATCAGCTTCAGCGACTTTAATGTTTTGGCAAGCATCAATAAAAGCTTGTAAATCTGGGTTTTGCTTGGCGGCTAATAAAGCAAGCGGGTGCTGTGAAGCGACGGCTAAATAGGTGACCCCCATGAGCGTGTCTATTCGTGTAGTAAATACTTCTACAGGGGCAAGGGCAGTATTGGTTAAAGCGGCATTTGGCGCAACGGCAAATTGAAAACGCACGCCTTCAGAGCGTCCAATCCAATTTTTTTGCATGGTTTTAACTTGTTCTGGCCAGCCGGTCAATTTATCTAATGAACTGAGTAGTTCATCGGCATAATCCGTAATTTTTAAAAACCATTGTGGAATAGACTTACGTTCAACTAATGCACCTGAACGCCATCCTCTACCGTCAATGACTTGTTCATTGGCTAAGACAGTCATATCGACAGGATCCCAATTCACGATAGAATCTTTACGATAGACTAAGCCTTTTTCAAACATTTTAGTAAAAAGCCATTGTTCCCATTTATAGTAAGTCGGGTCACAAGTGGCCAGTTCTTTTGACCAATCAAAAGCAAAACCTAATGACTTACATTGAGTGGTCATATGAGCAATATTTTGTTTAGTCCAAATGCTTGGCAAGGTTTGATGCTGAATAGCCGCGTTTTCGGCAGGTAAACCAAAAGCATCCCAACCGAAGGGGTGTAGCACATTTTTATTTTGCAAACGTTGAAAGCGTGCAATCACATCGCCAAGAGAATAATTACGAACATGCCCCACGTGCAGATGACCGCTAGGGTAGGGGAACATAGAAAGACAATAATATTTTTGCTTGTTTTCTTGTTCTTTAGCAACAAAGGATTGATGCGTATCCCAGTAGGCTTGGGCTTTAGGTTCAATAATATTAGGGTGATATTGCTCAGTGATTTTGGCCATGATGATTAAATCTACTATCTGACTTATTGTTGAATGAAATTCGGATTGTTCAGATTATATCAAATTTTTTAAGAACCCTCACCCGCCCTCCCGTCTACGCTGAAGCTCCGACGAGGGGCACCCTCTCCCATGCGCTTCGCTTTGGTAGAGGGGAGAAAAAACCTTCTATAACTAGCTACTATTGTTGCGTATTTGCACGATCAAGATCCCCTCTACCGAAGCGAGTATAGCGAGCGCGTGAGAGAGGGTGGCTTGGCCATCGCTTTAGCGGCCAAGACGGGCCTGCCTGGCCGAAGCTTCAGCGTAGGCTGGTGAGGGTCTCTTTATTTCTTCCTCGTCTTTTTGTTGTCAAAGTAAAAAGCAAACAGTAACCCAAGGCCTAATAATATAAATAGTGGGCCTATGCCAAAACGCACCCAAGGTGTTTCATTTGCACAGCTGCTTGTTTTCTTGTTCTTTAGCAACAAAGGATTGATGCGTATCCCAGTAGGCTTGGGCTTTAGGTTCAATAATATTAGGGTGATATTGCTCAGTGATTTTGGCCATGATGATTAAATCTACTATCTGACTTATTGTTGAATGAAATTCGGATTGTTCAGATTATATCAAATTTTTTAAGAACCCTCACCCGCCCTCCCGTCTACGCTGAAGCTCCGACGAGGGGCACCCTCTCCCATGCGCTTCGCTTTGGTAGAGGGGAGAAAAAACCTTCTATAACTAGCTACTATTGTTGCGTATTTGCACGATCAAGATCCCCTCTACCGAAGCGAGTATAGCGAGCGCGTGAGAGAGGGTGGCTTGGCCATCGCTTTAGCGGCCAAGACGGGCCTGCCTGGCCGAAGCTTCAGCGTAGGCTGGTGAGGGTCTCTTTATTTCTTCCTCGTCTTTTTGTTGTCAAAGTAAAAAGCAAACAGTAACCCAAGGCCTAATAATATAAATAGTGGGCCTATGCCAAAACGCACCCAAGGTGTTTCATTTGCACAGCTGCTAATCTTGCCTGTTAGAATTTGAGGCTCAAACTGAGGAGCCGTCTTAATGATGCTGCCTTCAGGTTCAACAATACTGGTAAAGCCAGTATTTGTTGCTCTAACTAAATATCGACTTGTTTCAAGTGCACGCATTTGAGCTATTTGCATATGTTGATAAGGACCAATAGATGTCCCAAACCAAGTATCGTTACTGACAGTTAAAATAAAATCGGTATTAGGTTTTACCCTTTCACGAACCAAAGTGGGATAGGCGATTTCATAACAAATGGCAGGTGCGATACGCCAACCCTTAAAGTAAAGTTGGTCTTCTTGATTTGGAATGGCTGTCATGTTAGACATAGGTAAATCAAAAAATTTAATTAAGCCTCTTAACCAATTTTCAAAAGGGACATACTCTCCAAAAGGCACGAGATGTTGTTTGTTATATACGCCAGAAGCGTCTCCTAACCCAAAAATAGCGTTAGTATACGATTTTTGAGGCGGTTCACCGACTTGCACTTCAATTGGTGCACTGGCGATAACACCTACGCCATTAGCCTTTGCTTGCTCACTTAATTTATTAAAATAGTCGTTTGAATAGGGCACAGGCACAGGCATAGCCGCTTCAGGCCAGATAACCAAATCGGCACCACTTTGCATAGCAGTGGTACTGAACTCAGCAAATTGATTTGCAATTTCTTGCATGTGTTCATTTTGCCATTTATTTTCTTGTGGAATATTGCCTTGAATCAAGGCAACTTGCAGTGATTTTTCTGGGTAGCACGTAGTAGGACTAACAAGATTGTATTTATTTAAACAATAACAGCCTACCCAAAGAGAAAGAAATGTTATCCATAAAACATTTCGAATGCGTGTAGGGGCATTTTTATCTTGGTAATAATACATAAAGTGAAATAAAATGCCGGAGGTTAATAACACTCCCCAAGAAACAGCCCAAACGCTACCAATAGGCGCCAATGCTTGCAGGTGTGTGCTTAATTGTGAATACCCTGCATACAACCAAGGAAACCCTGTTAAAAACCATCCTCTAAAAATTTCTAAGATAACCCAAATAATGGGAAAGCCAACAAGAGAACGAATGAGATTGGTGTTGGGGAAAAAATAAGCGGTTAATAATCCTACTGCACCATAAAATAAACCCAAGGCGGCAATAAATAAACTGGTTAATAACCCAGCTAACCACATTGGCGTCTCGCCGTAAATGTAAATACTCACATAAACCCAAGAGCTGCCTACTGCAAATAAACCAATACCGTATAACCAACCTAAGAAAAAGCTTGCTTTGGGCTTTTTATCTTGCAGTATGTATAAAAAAATGACGATAGAGGTAAAACATGCAATGGCATAATTAAAAGGCGCAAAGGCCAACGGAAACAGCATGCCTGAAATTAAAGCGATGCTAGGATTTATAAAAGGTTTTATAGGTTTTGGAATTTTAATGGCCATAGAGAGTATTTTAACTCATTATTTAGGTTGTTCGACTCTAAGCAACAAAATGCGACGCCTATTTGCTCTTAGAATCGTGAATGTTAGTCCTTCTAAACTAATACTTTCTCCACGTTTAGGCAAGTGACCAAATTCCTTCATCACGACACCACCAATGGTATCAAACTCTTCTTCTGATAATGATGTTTTAAAATATTCATTAAATTCTTCGATAGGGGTAATCGCTTTAACAGAATATTGGTTATTTTTATATTCGCGAATAGAAAGGTTTTCGTTGGTATCGTGTTCGTCTTCGATTTCTCCGACGATTTGCTCAAGCACATCTTCGATAGTAACACAGCCAACTACACCACCGTATTCATCGACAACAATTGCTAGGTGATTACGATGATGTCTAAATTCTTTTAATAATACATCAAGTCTTTTGCTTTCTGGCACAAAAAGTGCAGGGCGAAGCAGTTCTTTTATATTAAATTGGCTAAAACTACTTTTTTGGTATTCGACAGCAATGGGGAGAAGATCTTTTGCTAATAAAATACCGACGATTTCATCCCTATTTTCGCCCATCACAGGAAAGCGAGAATGTCCAGAATTAATAGCTTCTTCTAAGATTTTTTCGATAGGAAAATCTTTTTGAATGACAATCATTTTGGTGCGCGGCACCATAATTTCAGTGACACGCATTTCAGAGACTTGCAGCACACCTTCAATCATGGCCAGTTGATCGGCATCGAGTAATGCGCGATGTTCGGCATCACGTAGTAATTCAATTAACTGCGCTCGATTTTTAGGCTCACCCAATAATGCTGTTGTAATGCGTTCCAACCAAGAACGAGGTAAAGAAGAGGGAGGATCTTCTTCAGTCATCATAAATTGCTCCTAGCAATAAAAAAGATAGCTTATAGGTTAATCTGATTCGTAAGGATTGAGAATACCTAATTGATTCAATAATTCAATTTCGAGTGTTTCCATCATAACCGCTTCGTCAGTTAATTGATGATCAAAGCCTAGTAAATGCAGTAAACCGTGCACAAGAATATGAGCAAGGTGATGATCTAATTTTTTATGTTGCTGTTGAGCTTCATGTTGAATAATTGTTAAATCGACAACCAAGTCACCTAACGTAAACTCTTGTTCTTCTTCTGGTAAGGCTTGATAAAATTCCATGGGAATAGGTGAGGGAAAGCTGAGTATATTTGTAGGCTTATTTTTTTTTCGATATTCGTTATTTAGCGTTTGGCTTTTTTCACTTTCGACAAAAATGATAGACACATAAAACAAAGAAAACGATTTAAACACGTTGAGCGTTAAAATAGGAAAGTTTTGTGGACTCAGAGAGGATTTAGTGATTAATTGGTTTAAAACGCTTTGCAACCAAGCGGTTATCTGTTCTGAAGAAATTGCCTTGTAAACAGCTTGGGCAATTAAACTTTGGTCTTCGTGTTCTATATCAATAGTCAGATTATTCATATGTATTATTTATTAGGTAACTACTCTTTTCGTACTCTTAAAAGTGTCATGCCAGCTTTGGAGTAAATGCCAATTGTGTACAAGTATATGGCATAATAAGGAGGAAGTAGTTACAAAATTAGATTAATTCCCCTCTCAGCGAATTGCGAAGCGCTTCAGTAATAGTAACCGTCACAAACTGGCCAATATGCTCTTGTTGTCCTTTAAAATGAACAATACGATTATTTTCAGCACGACCACTTAAATATAAGGGATCTTTTCTCGAAGGTCCTGTGACCAATATGCGTTGAGAGGAGCCTACCATGGCAGCAGTGATTTTTTGCCCTTGTATCGATAACCTGTTTTGCATAATTAATAAACGTTGTTTTTTAATATCTTCAGGTATTTGATTGGGCAATGTTGCAGCAGGAGTGCCTGGTCTTTGTGAAAAGCTAAAGCAGTAAGATTGATCAAAACCAATTTCTTGAATCGTGTTCATGGTTTCTTCAAAATCTTTATCTGTTTCACCAGGGTAACCCACGATAAAATCAGACGTAATCGTAATATCTGGTCTGACTTTTTTGAGCTTTCTAATTTTGGCTTTGTATTCTAAGACAGTATGATTTCTGCCCATCAAATTCAAAATGCGGTCAGAGCCACTTTGAATAGGCAAATGTAATTGATTCGCTAGCTTGGGTACATGATGATAGGCTTCAATCAGCGTATCTGAAAATTCACAAGGATGCGATGTCGTAAAGCGTATACGTTCAATACCTGGAATTTCGGCAATATAGTGAATGAGTAGCGCTAAATCGGCGGTTTGTCCCGATTCTAGTGAGACTCGATAAGCATTCACATTTTGACCTAATAACGTCACTTCTTTAACGCCTTGTTGCGCCAATCCATTTACTTCAATCAATACATCATTGAATGGACGATTGACTTCTTCTCCACGGGTATAAGGGACAATGCAATACTTGCAATATTTACTACAACCTTCTTGTATAGACACATAAGCCGTAGGACCCTCTGCTCGAGGAGCAGGAAGATGATCAAATTTTTCAATTTCGGGAAAAGAGATATCGATAGCTCTTTTTTCATTATTTCTGGCTTGATTAATTAATTCGGGTAACCGATGAATCGTTTGTGGTCCAAAAACTAAATCGACATAGTAAGCACGATTAAAAATAGCGTTTCCTTCTTGACTAGCAACACAACCACCCACACCAATGACGACGGATTTATTTTGGTCTTTTAAAGGTTTTAATTGACCTAAACGAGAAAACAGTTTTTCTTGCGCTTTTTCACGCACAGAACAGGTGTTCATGAGCAACACAGAGGCTTTCTCAGGATCGTCTGTTAGCTGTAAATTATGGGTAGAATGAAGTAATTCGGCTATTCTTTTGGAGTCGTGCTCATTCATTTGGCAGCCCCAAGTTTCAATATAAACGTAATCTGTCATCTTGCTTACTTTGATATGGATATAAGACTGGGAATTCTAGCTGTTTTAGTAGCAAGAAGCTACATTTAAGTTTTCTGACTTGGTTTATCAATAGACTTAATTGCAGGTTTTATCATGGGGGAAGCATAATTACTTTTGAGCCATTCTATGAATTTTTGTACGGGCATAGGGTGCCCTATAAAATAACCCTGTCCAATATCGCAACCTAGTTCGGTTAACGCATCAAAGGTCGCTTTGTCTTCTATGCCTTCTGCAACCACTTTCAGTTTAAATTCTTTTGCAATTGAAATAATAGTTTTAGTGATTTGTAAATCAGTGGGATTATTTAAGATCCCTTTGACAAAAGATTGATCGATTTTCAACTCTGTCGCAGGGATATTTTTAAAATAAGACAAAGAGGAATAACCTGTGCCAAAATCATCAATCGAAATTTTGATACCCAAATTTTTTACTTTTTTCAAAATAGAGAAAGTTTTAGTGGGATCAGATAAAAGTGCGCTTTCAGTGATTTCAATTGTTAAGCAGTTATAATCAACCCCCCAAATTTTGAGTGCACTTTCAAGTCTTTCTACCAAATCTTCATCTTTTGTGGCTAAGGCAGAAAAATTAACAGCCACATTTAAATTTGAGCATATATCAGGCCATTCACTTAGTTGTCTTAGTGCGGTATTCAATGTCCAAAATGTAATAGGAATGATTTGACCTGTTTGTTCAGCAATAGGAATAAAATCATTAGGGCTGATTTGACCTAAAAAGGGGTTATTCCATCGAATAAGTGCTTCAGCACCGATAGCCAGTCCGGTTTTTAAATCTACTTTGGGTTGATAATATAATTCAAATTCGTCCTCATCGAGCGCAATATTAATTTTTGTTTCTAAATCTGTTTTACTTGCAGAGGTCATATCCATTTCATCAGAATAAATAACATAATCTTGATTATTTTTTTTAGCCTGTTCAAGTGCTTGTTCGGCATAATAGATACAATCATCGGCTCTACTCATATTAGAGTGAGGACGACAAATGCCAACACTTGCTTTAATTTGTATATTTTGATTAGGAAAAACATACAATTCTCCAACCCTAGAAAGTATTTTATTCGTTGCAAGTATTGCTTGACCAATATGGTTAAGATGATTAACTAAAATGGCAAATTCACTGTTTGATATTCTCGCAACAGCATTTCCTTCAGGAAGAATATCTATGATTCTTTGAGCAATGGTTTCTAATATTTTATCTCCTATGTCTACACCATAAAGTAAGTTGATTTTTTTGAAACGGTTTATTCCGACAATTAAAATAGCAAATTCAATTTTTTCATTTTTTTGTGTATCGAAAGCGTGTTTTAGTTGATCAAAAAACTGCTTTCTAGTGATTAAAATAGAATTTGAATACATATTATTCACCCTTTAGAGATAAAAATCTTTAGGGTTGATATTATATGCACCTCTTTCTAAACCTCTTTTAATTTCAATTAATTTGCCCTGTTTATCTTCTTCATCTAAATTCAAATCACGTGTGGCAAAGCATCCTAAAGGTGTTTTTTCGCTATCCAGAATTAACATGACTTTGGGTCTTAATCTTCTTTTGGGATTTTGCGCAATAATAATACCCACTTCACCTGTAGTCAGTTCAACCAATGTACCGACAGGAAACATGCCAATTGCTTGAATAAAAGTTTCAACGAGTTCTTTTTGAAAGAAAACATCCCGCCATTGATATAATTGTTTAATGGCTTCATGAGGAGGGAGTGCTCGAGCATAAGGGCGTTGACTGGTAATGGCATCATAACAATCTATGATGCCCGCTATTCTTCCGACGAGGGGAATTTCATTGCCTTTAAGTCCACGAGGGTAGCCTTGCCCTAAAAAACGCTCGTGGTGAGTCCACATCATTAAAGTCGTCGTGTCATCCAGTCCCAAGTTTTGTTTAATGATATCCAAACCGATTTCAACATGTGTTTTGACAAATTCAAACTCTTCTTCTGTGAGCTTGTCGTTTTTTAATAAAAGACTATTTGGTAATTTCACCTTACCAATATCAAACAGCAAAGCACCAAGCGCAAGAGATTTTAAATCATCTTTAGGTAAACCTAATTGACGACCAAATGCAACAGCGGCGATAGAACATGATAGAGAATGGTTATAAGTGTAACTGTCTTTTTTTTCGATTTGGTTTAACAATGTTGCAGCATCAGGGTTTCGAATAATACTGTTGACTAAAGGTTCAATGGCATTATCAAGTGATTCTACAGATATTTTTTCGCCATTTTTGATTTGTTCGAGCGTGCTGTGAACATTACTGGCTAATTTTGCATGGCCAGACTTAAATAATTTCACTTCATCTTCAACAGAATGAACGATTTCATATTGATTTTTTAAACTAAAATTTTCTGGAATTTTAATGGCTTTGAGTTCATTAGATGTTTCTGATAATTCTTTTTGTTCAAATCGCTTAATAATATCAATCGGAACAGAGCTTTGAGCTGGGTCGATATAGATATATTTGCAGTATTTTTTTAAGGTCTCAATGTCGCTCTGGTTTTGTACAATGAAACCTTGTAATAGAAAAGGTGTGTCGCTCCAGGGACAATCGAGTCTGGTGACATACATGCCGTTTCCAACATTGTCAGCGCCAATGGGTATTTCCTGGGTCATGTTTACTCCAACCGATGGTTTTACCCGCTTTAAGGGGTTACTAGAGCTATCGGAAGAAGTGAAAAAATATTGAGATAACTGTGAAAATAATAAGTAGTGTGATTTTAGATGGTGGCTATGGGTGGACTCGAACCACCGACCTCAGCATTATGAGTGCCGCGCTCTAACCAGCTGAGCTACATAGCCATTATTATCTTGGAGCCTGCGCATTTTGTCTAAAGGACGCGCATTTGTCAATCATGATATTCGTTTCGAGATAACCGACCAATACATGCTAGCTGCCATAATAATCAGTTAGTTAATGTGCTATAACTTAATATTTGAAATAAAACATATATAAATCAATGAGTTGTTGTAAATAAAGGCAGGTTGTGATGACTGACTTAAGTGATAAGAAAATTAAAGAAATGAGAAAAGACGTTCAAGACACGCAAAAAATAATGGAAGACAATATTGAAAAGCTTATTGCTAGGGCGGAGTTACTCGAGCGACTTGATGAGACAACAAAAGATCTTCGTGGCCATACGCAAGAGTTTGCCTTAAAAAGCAATGAATTAAAAACAAGTCTTCAAACCAGAAATTATATCTATAAAGGCATCATGTTATTTGGTGCGGCTGGTACATTGTATGGTTTTTTCAACGGGTATAGTTTAGGTGGTTGTGTGGCCGTAGGTCTATTTGGCTCAACTGTTGGAGGCACTGTAGGGTATTATGCAGGCACAATTAAAGGTTTTTTTAATCGACTTGCATTTGCTTATCAGTTACAAGATAGCCCATTCACTGCAATCAAAGGCAAGTTGGGAGAGGTATTTCAGCGTAAAATGAAACCTCTTCATACCTCAGAATTAAAACAACAAGCAAGTGATAATAAAACACCGAATGTCCCCATAGAAAAACCGCCAGAGTCATTAGAAATTTCAAAAACTTTAACACAATGGTTTGAAACCAAAAAACAAGAAAAACAGCAAAAGCAACAAAA
>CAYSTH010000036.1:0-16009 GCA_964433995.1 uncultured Francisellaceae bacterium
ATACGGATTTATTTCACGTATATTAACAAGTTTAAGTTCGCACAACTAGGCAAGAAAAATTTATGGATAAAATCGATATTCGAGGTGCACGTACACACAACCTTAAAAATATCAACCTAATCCTTCCTCGCAATAAATTAATTGTGATTACTGGCTTATCTGGATCGGGAAAATCTTCTCTTGCTTTTGATACCTTGTATGCTGAAGGACAACGTCGCTATGTCGAATCGCTCTCTTCCTATGCTCGTCAATTTTTATCTCTTATGGAAAAACCGGATGTTGATCATATAGAAGGCTTATCACCTGCTATTTCTATCGAGCAAAAAACCACTTCGCATAACCCTCGTTCTACTGTGGGTACCGTCACTGAACTATATGATTACCTAAGATTATTATTTGCACGTGCAGGCGAGCCCAGATGTCCTGATCATGATTTGCCTTTAGAAGCCCAAACCATTTCTCAAATGATTGAACATATTTTTTCTTTGGGTGAAGGCACCAAAATCTTGTTATTGGCACCTGTTATTCGCGACCGCAAGGGCGAACATCTTCAGTTGCTCGAAAAATTACGCAGTCAGGGTTATGTTCGCGTGCGTATCGATGGTGAACTATATGAACTAGACAATACACCCAAATTAGATAGCAAACGCAAACACACGATTGAAGTCGTGGTAGACAGAATTCAAATTCGAGCCGACATTCGTAGCCGATTGGCCGATTCTCTTGAAACGGCAACTCAATTAAGCGATGGCCTTGTGTTAGTGGCTCCTGTTTCTGACGACAAAAAAGCGAAAAACAAAGAAATATTATTTTCTGCCAAATTTTCATGTACAGAATGTGGCTATAACTTAACGGAATTAGAGCCCCGTATTTTTTCTTTTAATAACCCCGCAGGCGCTTGCCCCGAATGCGATGGATTAGGCGAAAAACAATTTTTCTCGGTAGACCGTATCGTAGACAAAAATCTGAGTATTGCGAATGGCGCCATTAGAGGTTGGGATAGACGTAATTTTTATTATTACAGCATGCTTACCTCCTTGGCGAAGCATTATAAATTCAGTGTAGACGATGAATTTAAAAATTTATCAAAAAGCATTCAGCAAATTATTTTGCATGGCAGCAAAGACATTATTACCTTTAGATACACTAACGATAAAGGCGAAACACGAACCAAAAAAGACCTATTTGAAGGCGTCGTGAATAATTTACAAAGACGTTACATGGAAACTGAATCGGATTTTATCCGTGATGAGCTAGCAAAATATCTCGCGCATCAACCTTGCCCTGGATGTGAAGGCACGCGTTTAAGAAAAGAAGCCCGTTTTGTATTTGTCGGTAAAAAAACCTTACCTGAATTATGCCAATACGCCATTAGCGATATTTTGACTTTTTTCCAAAAAATAAATTTGAAAGGTGTCAAAGCCCAAATCGCCGAAAAAATTCTCAAAGAAATTTGTCAGCGTTTACAATTTTTAATGGATGTAGGGCTCGATTATTTAAGCCTAAATCGAACTGCCGAAACACTATCGGGTGGTGAAGCACAACGTATTCGTTTGGCGAGCCAAATTGGTGCCGGCCTGGTAGGCGTCATGTATATTTTAGATGAGCCCTCTATTGGTTTACACCAACGAGATAATGAACGTTTACTTAAAACCCTTAAACACTTACGTGACATTGGTAACACGGTTATTGTGGTAGAGCATGATGAAGATGCTATTATGCAAGCCGATCACGTCGTAGATATTGGCCCTGGTGCAGGTACGCATGGTGGCCAAGTGATAGCAGAAGGCACACCTAAACAAATTTTAGCAAACCCCAAATCATTAACGGGTAAATACTTATCTCATAAACTGGCTATTACTATTCCTAAAACTCGCACACCAGTTGATCCTAAAAAAACCGTTAAATTAATAGGCGCCAGTGGCAATAATCTTAAAAATTTGACCATTGATTTCCCTATTGGTTTATTTACGTGTATTACCGGCGTCTCCGGTTCAGGTAAATCAACGCTCATTAACGATACTTTGTATCCACTTGCAGCCATTGAGTTGAATCGCGCCGAAATTTTACGCCCTTATCCTCATAAAGATATTAAAGGCTTAGATCAGTTAGATAAGGTTGTGGGAATAGATCAAAGCCCTATTGGCCGTACGCCACGTTCGAATGCTGCCACATATACCGGATTATTTAGCCACATTCGAGATATCTTTGCCGCTACCACAGAAGCCCGAACACGAGGTTACAAAGTCGGCCGCTTTAGTTTTAACGTAAAAGGCGGTAGGTGTGAAGCTTGCCAAGGTGATGGCTTAATTAAAGTTGAAATGCACTTTTTGGCCGATGTTTATGTGACTTGTGATGTCTGCAAAGGCAAACGTTACAACGATGAAACCTTGCAAGTGCATTACAAAGGCAAAAATATTCACGAAGTGTTATCGATGACCGTAGAAGATGCTAACACTTTCTTCTCGGCTATTCCCCCTATCGCTCGAAAATTAAAAACCTTAGTCGATGTCGGTCTTGGGTATTTGCAAATTGGCCAAAGTGCAACCACTCTGTCGGGTGGTGAAGCGCAACGTATTAAATTGTCTAAAGAATTGTCTAGAAGAGATACAGGTCAAACTTTATATATTTTAGATGAGCCGACTACTGGGTTACATTTTCACGATGTGAAACAATTATTAGACGTATTACATCATCTCAAAGAGAAAGGTAATACGATTATCGTGATTGAACATAACCTCGATGTCATTAAAACTGCCGATTGGGTCATCGATTTAGGACCTGAAGGCGGACACAAAGGTGGTAAATGCCTCATTGCTGGCACGCCCGAACAAGTTGCAGCCCATGCAGAATCTTATACGGGCAAGTTTTTGAAACCTATTTTGCAGCAGGCGAAGCGGTAAGCTTAAATAACGAGTAATTCCCCCTATTTAACTGGCGCCCCTTTCCCTGTATACAGGGAAAGAATTGTGCTATCCTTTCCCTATGAAGAGGGAAAGATATGCAAAATTTACTTGCTACACTCAGAGAAGAATTTGAAGATAAGTTAAAAAACTTAGAACCTACTATTATCCCAAGAGAAACCTCTTTTGAGGCCATTCCAAATAAAATTTCTGTCTTTATTGGCATGCGAAGAGCAGGCAAAACCACTTTTGTGTTTCAACAGATACAAAAACTATTAGCGACTAACATTGCACTTTCACAAATACTTTATCTTAATTTTGAAGATGATCGACTCCTTTCACCAGATCACAGTATTTTGGTTAATTTGACTGACGCTTTTTATACACAATTTCCTGAAAATCATAATAAGCATTGTTATTTATTTTTTGATGAAATTCAAAATGTTGAAAATTGGCCACAAGTTATCAGACGTTTTTTTGATTCAAAAAAAATTTCTATTTACTTAACCGGTTCTTCAGCCAAATTATTAAGCACAGAAATTGCGACTAGCTTACGTGGGCGATCTTTACCCACAGAAATATGGCCTTTTAGTCTACGTGAATTTCTAATAGCCAGAAAAGAAGCACTTCCTAACTCTATTTTAAGTAAAAAGTCTTCTGACCAATTTGGAAAGCAACTTATTACTTATCTTCATGCCAGTGGTTTCCCTGAAACCTTATTCGTTTCAGCAGATGTGCAACGCCGTATTTTACAAGATTATGTGAATGTCGTGATTACGCGAGATATTATAGAACGACATGGTATTACCAATGTTACTTTAATTCGCTATATGATAAAAGCTTTGCTCAAAAACGTTGCTTCTCCGTTTTCTGTGAATAAATTTCATAACGACTTAAAAAGTCAGCATATCTCCGCCTCTAAAAATACCATTTATGATTATCTTCAACATATTGAAGATGCCTATCTGCTTTTTAGTGTTTCTATTTACTCAGAATCGCTTCGAAAAATACAAACTCAACCTAAAAAAATATATGCTGTTGATCCCGGGCTTATTCAAGCATACACTTTAAGCTTCTCTCCAAATTATGGTCATTATTTTGAAAATTTATTTTATATAGACTTACGCAGAAGAAATCATCAAATCTTTTACTATCATACTCAAGAAGGGTATGAAATCGATTTTGTCAGTAAAGATCCAGAAGGAAAAATGCATTTATGGCAGGTCGTCTGGGACATACAAAATAAAAATACTCTAGAACGTGAACTTCGCGCCTTACAGGCAGCAGAAAAGGAGTTAGGGATCAAGGGTGTTCTTATCACACCCGAATCTTATTATTCATTTATTCAAAATAATTAAGGCATTAAAGGGAAATATTGCCTATTCCATTTATGCTTAATAGCTAACATGGCAATGGCATCTTTTTGATCTAACTCATGTGTAATCAGCAAAGATAATTTTGAAGCTTGCTCGAGTAACTGTTGATCGCCAACACTATCGCCACTGGCCAGCAAAATAGGTAATTGAGTATGTTGTTGAAGTGCCAACACTTTCCCTTCTCTGTAGGTCACTGGCTGTTTCACTTGGTTGGTTAATATGCCTTTATCTACAATTAAATCTATGCCAATCACCCTCTCTGCTGGAATATTGAGCCAAGCTACACCCGCTTCGATTATCCAGCGATTACTAGCAGAAACCACCCACACAGGTATACCTTTGTTTTGTAATTGTATAATCAATGTTTTTTGAGGGGTATAAATTTTTTGTACAAATTCTTGCTTAAAAAAATCTGCTGACCATTTTTTAAGATCTTTTTCGGGCACCCCTGCCATTAAACTCACAATCCAGGTATAACCGTCTTTCCTATCTACTGCTAATTTTTTTTCATATTCTGCATAAGTATCTTGGCTATAGTCTATATTCACTAATTTTTTGTTTTTGATGAGCCATCGAAAAAAAGCTTCACCTAAATCATCCCCCCAAAGTGTTTTATCGGCATCAAAAACCGCTATGCCTTCTTGATGAGAGCTTGCCAGAAAATGCTCTATTGCTTGTGCATTTTTTTGATCCCACACCAACTCTGTTGTGATTTTTGCTTGAAGGGTGGATAAAGGCAAAAAAAGCGTACAAAGAACTAACCAGCTATTTTTCAAAAATGCGCGAGAGAGTATTTTCGTCATGTGATTTGATTTCCGTATCTGTTATCTGATGATTTTCATAAATGTCTAAACTAAAAACTTAGTTAGCTTGATTATTTTTGTATTCTTGATTAATGACCATAAGCCACATTTATTATGCACCGTTTGTCGGAAATTTTTTACATAAAATAGTATTAGACTAAGTATTAAGTTAACATCCTTTCTTTTTGGAGATTAAAACATGTGGTCCCGTTTTAAAAAAGCCTTATTTCGCTATCCTTTGCATGAAGCAATCAAAAATAACAACCAAGAAAAAGTTGTTCAACTAATAAATAATGGTTTCTCTGTTAACGCGAAAAATTGGCAATAGCAAACCCCATTACATTTAGCCGCTGCCGCAAACCAACCTGCCCTAATACGTTTATTGGTAGATAATGGCGCAAAAGTAGATGCACGTGATCTATTTGGCTCCTCGGCCGTGCATTATGCGGTAAAATATAATCACCAAGGTGCACTCCGAGCTTTAACGCAAAAAGGCGCAAATATTGATTTACAATCGCCAAGCCCAAAATTTAGAAATAATTTTCAGTATTACGGCACATTACCAACTCGAGCGGTTAACCTCATAGTACAACTCGCTAGTATTTATGTACTTTTCCTTACGATCATGTACAGCAGTGAATATTTTATAAGTTTCGAGTCTATGACCGGGTTAGCCGAAGTGGTGAGCTTAGTTAGTAATTCGTTAGAAGCAAATCTAATGTCTTTGCTTTCTTTTATTGAGACCAGCCGATTAGCACCTTATATTTTTTCTACAGCCCAGGCAACGGTTGAGTATATGCGACCACACCTTTTTCAAGGTCTCTCAACAGTGCTTTTTTTAGCACTTAAAAAGGCTAAAGAAAGATATTCGAACTTAGTCGATAATATAGTGAGCCTATCTTGGAAACTTGGTATTTTATCTTGGATTTTAATGCCTCCCTCCTTATCCTATGTCACCACACTTTTATGGGCACCAGTGGTATTAAACCGCGCAATATGGATAGGTAATTTAATTGGTTCAGTTTGTACATTCCCTCTAAACTTAGCACTTGGACTAATACAAGCGGCTTTCACCCGAGTAAATACCTTTGTTGCAAATTATTGCTTAAGTATTTCAGACAGCTTTGGTGGCACACCTTTGCATGTCGCTGCACGCCTTAATCATGTTGAAAGTATGCATCATTTAATTGAACATGGCGCCAATGCTGCTGCATTAGATCTGAATAATAAAACACCTTTAGAAATTGCTTTAGCAAATCATAACGATGGTGCTTGCGTTCAGTTGATTCGAGAAGGCAAAAAATTGGATGCTGCAAACCCTCAAGCGGCTAACCCGATTTTACCTACTGATGATAACGTTCGTCATAAACTTAATAGTCGTTTAGAAAATTATTGTGGAAAAGAAACGGCTACTTTATTGTTATTTTCTAAAGCAAAAAGCGATGCACCTGAACTCGCAAACATGCCTCAAAATATTCCTTTATTATTCTCCCAAATTAATGGGGCTAATGAGGATGTGGGTCGTAAAATTATGTCTATGATGGGTAAATTTGGTGATAGTGAAGCAATCTCTACTCAACGTATAAATAAACTACTGGCCTAAATTTTAACACGCTCTCTGGTGTACACATCAGGGAGCATTTATAATTCCATCATTAAACAACTATAAAGATGAGTCTTTCATGAAATTAATAAACACCAAAGAAACACAAATGGTCGCGGGAGCTGGCCCACTATTAACGCTATATTTAATGGGATCGGTTGGATATTTAAGCGTCTTTGTGGCCCAATTTAAACCGGTAATGGATTATACAGGCTATATTCACCTTATTAACAAAGAACTTACGCCTAACCCTTGGATTCCAGTTTTTGGGATTATGCTTGATTATGCAATTGGTGAAGGTGTTCAGCAATTTCAAGATGAGCTAAAAAATACGAATGCAACGCTTCCTCAATTGAATTCTAATCGCACTCAATAAATTTAGGTTAAATTGATGAATCAAGGCCTGAGGATGTAAGATTTTTAAGAGCCCTCATCTAACTCAAAGAACTAATTGTGGAATATTTTTATCGACTCTGCCTGGAAAAAATGTAATTATTTTTTCAATGTCACCAGCAGATTTTATAACTAAACTTACATCAGTTTTGTTATCATCAACTCTCAATTTATAGCTTATAACTTGCATACCTTCTCTCAACCCTGCTTGATACTCAGGGCTATTTTCATCAAGATTTTTAATAATTTTATTGGCTACAAGCTCATACATATCAAAATAATAAACCGGTACACTAATGGTTTTATTTAATATCTTAACAGGAAAATCAAAGTCACTTTCATCAAAATCAAATACATTGGTTGATAGTAATAAATTTTGGTAAAATCGCCATTGCTCTTCACCTAAAAAAGACTCGAAACAATCGAATACTATCTTTTTTTGTTGCATGGCATCAGCATTTTTTTGTGCCATAATTTCTGCATAAGATTTTTTTAAAATAGCATCTATAAGTGGTTTATTATTCGTGTCTTTTAGTTTAGCTATTTTATTAGCCAACATAAGACCTTGAGTCATATAAAAGTCATAAAAGTAGGTACTACTTTTTAATTCTTGGCTTTCAGCTTTTCCAGAAAATTTGCACATAGGCGAATGATAATATCTAATAAGTTTTTTATTAAAATAATCCACATACTCTGATAGTGAAATATTTTTAGTTTCTAAAGCAAAGCGCATGCCATAATATTCTGTCAGCCCTTCTACAAACCAAGTTAAATCATTTTGGTGATTTTTAAAATCCATCTTTCCGCCCAACCAACCATGAAACAATTCATGAGATATGCCAATAATAGAAGTATTTAAATTGTCTTTGTTAGGCGTAACAGACAAAGAAATAAAATTTTTGTAATGCCTTGCATAAATTCCATTTGATAATGAACCTCCTTCATTAAAGTTTATGACATAGTCAGGAAAATCATCGTCACCCCAAAAGTTTCGTTGCGCTTCTAATAATGTTTTTATATAATGCTGCGGTTTTTTTCTAAGCCACTTCCAGTGGCCTAGCTGAATGTATTTAATCTTATTATTATCTGACCGAGATAACTTTATATTTTCCTCTTTTATATTTCCAAAAATATTGGCAGTTTTGGAAAAAGAATAATAGGTATCTGTAACTTGTAATAGTTTGTTTTTAACAGGGTAACTACTGATAATAGAAAAATCGCTGGGTAAGGCGTTATAATTGATGCTAAAATGCCACTTATCATCAGGTTTTTTTCCTAATGGTAATATTAAACCTTCTCGATATTCAAAAAAATATTTTTTATGATTAAAAACTGATTGACTAAATGAATCTGTTTTTCTATCAAAACAAAACTCATGATTTATCAAAATATCTTCATTAGGTTTCTGATTAATAAGAAATAATTTATATTCGCGATCTAAAAGAGAAATTTTAGCTGTAGGATCTTTTACAAAAAATGTATCAACGTGCGTCGGGAGCTGAATAGCTACTTCGCCTTCAGCATCTGCTTGCACCCTGAGCGCCACCTGCATACATTCAGATGGCTTATTATCTTTGAAATATAATAAATAATCGGCTTGCCTGAAAGCTTTTGCCTGACTGCAAAAAACTAAAAACAATACATTGATTAAAAAAATGAATAATTTCGGAAACAATGAATTAAAAACTCATGTTAAAATCAATACCCACTTTATATTCTACAATTCCATGATAATTTGTTGTCACTTTGCCAGAAACATCAATATTTTTAGTGGCTTCATATTTAATCCCTGCTTGCGCACCTTCTTGCATAATAGTAACAAACCCACCCACAGGAAAAGGATCAGGAACAAAATTCTTTGCGATTGTATCCCCGAGAGATGGCAATACTACAGGTAGTTCAGGAGCCTGAGGAATGTCACTATTCTTCTTTGCTGCACCGGTTATTTTCTTTAAAGAGATATGAGAAACATATACAAAAGACTCCATTCTAAAATTCTGAAGCTGGATTATATCAACAAAAAAACTTTTATCAATGCCTATGCTTAAAGTGATAAAAATGCGAAGATCGTCAATCTAAAAAATTAAAAGGATTTTTACCAACATGCATATTTTAAATAGCAAACATTGTTCAATCATCTCAGCAGGGAAAAAAGAAAGTGCTGAAAATGAAAAAATTAAAGATTTTTACATTCCAGATACCAGCACGCTTATTTCGCTTGTCACAACTGGTGCATTAACTGGAGCCTTGGAAGGAGCACCTTTAGGTCCAGCTGGAATGGTGAGTGGTGCGATTGCAGGAGGGACGATTGCTGCTGTTGGTGTAATTGTTTATGACGCTATTGAATTAAATAAACATAATACTAATCATGAACAATTTTAACAAAAAACAATATCAAAAAATCTTGGCTATTAAAAAACAACACCGCTGTTTTCGGCATACCCGAATGTTGGCATTTGGAATTTATTTTCTTATTTTTATAGCAACCATTTTAAATCTTTACCCGAAGAATTATTATCTGCCTTTGATAATAGGATTAACCGGTTCATTTTGGCTCAGTCAATTGCTTATACTAAAAAATGATTTCGCTCAAAAGTTACTTCAGATATTAGAATCTAACTCTGAAAAACTTTAAGAGCCCTCATCCGGCCTTTCAGGCCACCTTCTCCCGCGGACATTCAGCTACGCTTCATTGCGGTAGAAGGGACAAAGCCGTATCGAATCATTTTTAAAATCATCATAAATAACCAGGATTTATTAACATCCATTAACATAGCTGTTATGGAAAACCACTATTTTTGCCTACTCTCTTAAAAGTTAAACAACTTGACTTATGGTACAAGATATTGTACCATTTTTTTAGATAGCAAAAACTCAATTTTCATGTCATACATAGCAGAGGTAAGTTATGGAAATTTACACAACTAGCCAGGCCAGAGCTAATTTATTCAAATTAGTAGAGCAAGCAGCGCAGTCGCACGATCCCGTGTATATAGTCGGAAAACACAATAAAGCTGTGTTAATTTCTGAAGAGGATTATAGATCCATGATGGAAACGTTATATCTTATCTCCATTCCTGGCATGAAAGATTCTATTTTAAATTCCAGCAAAGAGCCCATTGAAAATTTCTCCGATAAAATAGATTGGGATAATGTATAAACTGCTCTTCTCGAAACATGCGCAAAAAGACGCTGAAAAGATTAAAAAATCTAATCTAATGGGTAAATGCAAAGAATTACTTACCATTATTGCTAAAGATCCCTTTGCTCCTGTACCACCTTACGAAAAGCTGGTTGGCGATCTTAATGGTTTTTATTCAAGACGCATTAATATACAACATAGACTCGTCTATGAAGTAGTTGAGGAACAAAAAATTATCAAAGTGCTTAGAATGTGGTCACATTATGAGTAAAGGCGTAACTCCCCCCTTTCAGCCCGTCTTAACTTTTACACCAGTTATGCCGAAACTATCTATAATCAGTAAAGCAACTGCTTGAATTTGGATAATGGGTATGTTAGCTTGGAAAACTATGAAAATTTTAACTAGCATTATTAACAGCTTCCTTATTATTGGCCGAATTTATTATTTTATCGGGGCCGCGGGGAGCTTTTGCTTGTTGAAATCATAACAAAGCGAATTCTGAAAACCCCCGCACTGTAACAGGTCCGGGGGTTTTTTTTTATGTACGTAAAATTGGAGGGTAAACCAGTGTCAACGAGTCGCATCACCCCTTGGGTAGTTTGGCTGATTCCCATGAGCTTCTGCGCATTTCAATTTGTGCTCAGATTGTTTCCTGGCAATGTGCAAACTGAGTTGATGACCGAATTTCACGTCGATGCAACGGCATTTGGTACCTTCTCTGCGGCTTATTACTTTGGCTATGCTGGCTTACAAATTCCCATGGCTATTTTCATGGAAAAATTTGGCCCCAAGCTAATTATCACGCTTAGTGCCTTACTCTGTGCATTGGGTTGTTGGATCATGGTGAGCACTCAAGCCTGGGAGCTCGCTATTGTGAGTCGTTTTATGATTGGTGTGGGTTCAGTAGTGGGTTTTTTAGGTACCACGAAAGTGATCGTCGATTGGTTTCCACATGAACATCATACCAAAATGATTGGTATCTCGATGAGTATTGGATTATTAGGTGCTCTATATGGTGGCAAACCTATTAACCTACTGGTTCAACAATCTGATTGGCATACGGTGTTATCTGGATTAGGCATCGCTGCCGCTATAATTGCATTAGCTGCCTTTATTTTAGTCAGAAGCCCCAAAAATAATACGGTTCAAACAAGCGATTCAACTCAATCTACTTCTTGGCTTGTGCAGATTATTCCACTGCTAAAAAATAAGACCTTTATTATTTTAGCGATTGCTAATTTCTTGATGGTAGGCTGTTTAGAAGGGTTCGCCGATGTGTGGGGAGTGAATTATCTTGCTCTAACAGCAGGTATTGCTAAATCAGATGCCTCGTTATTAACCTCATTTATCTTTTTGGGCATGCTGATAGGCACTCCCATTTTAAGCTTAATAGCCGATAAAACTCAGGCTCATTTTAAACTCACCAGTTTGTGTGGTGTCTTAATGGCCATGAGTTTATCTGTCTTATTATTGAAACCAGAATGGTTTTCGATTTTGGGCTTAAAAGCACTCATGTTGTTTGTTGGCCTATTATCAGGTTACCAGGCACTTGTTTTTGTGATTGGAGAAGGTTTGGTTCCTAAACATTTGAGCAACATCGCGATTGCGACGTTAAATTGCATTAATATGTTTGGTGGGGCTTTTTTTCCATAAAACCATTGGCAAGGTGATGGATATTACCTCTGGTGGAAAAATAGATAGCGCGGGTATTGCTCTATACGATATGAAAGCATACAGCGTTGGCTTAGCGGTCATTCCTGCCATGGCCTTATTAGGCGGCTTAATGTTATTGTGCGCAAAAAATAAAAAAGTAGGAGCCTAACATGACTCGTCGATTGTTACCTTGGTTTGTCTGGCTAACCCCGGTCTTATTCTTTGGTTTTCAATTTATCTTGAGATTGTTTCCAGGAAACGTTCAAAGTGAATTAATGGTGCACTTTCAAATAGATGCGACTTCGTTTGGCATTTTCGCCGCTGCTTATTACATGGGTTATGCAGGGATGCAAATCCCAGTGGCCATTTTGGTAGAAAAATTTGGCCCAAAACTCATGATTGCGAGCAGTGCATTACTTTGCGCTCTCGCCTGCTGGTTAATGATTTGGGCAGATAGTTGGCCATTGGCCGTATTTAGCCGATTTTTGATTGGTGTGGGCTCTGTGGTTGGTTTTTTAGGTACCACCAAAATTATTAGCGATTGGTTTGCACCTGAGCATCATGCCAAAATGATTGGTATTTCTTTTAGCTTTGGGTTAATCGGCGCAGTATTTGGCGGCAAACCCGTGACGCTGATGGTGCAACAAACCAATTGGCAAGAAGTGCTGATGCTACTTGGCATAACAGCCGGTGTCATTGCTATTTTGGCTATTTTATTTGTCAAAATTCCTAGCAAACATTTGCCTAAAAACAAAGAAACCAAAAAAAGCACACTCAAACAAGATTTGATGATGCTTTTTTCGAATAAATCATTAATGATTTTGGCGATTGCTAATTTTTTAATGGTGGGCAGTCTTGAAGGCTTTGCCGATGTGTGGGGCGTAAATTATTTAGTCATGACTTTAGACATCGCTAAAGCAGATGCCTCGCATTTAACCTCTTATATTTTTATGGGCATGATTGTCGGTGCGCCTTTATTAAGCTACGTTGCCGATAAAACACATTCTCATGTGACAATGACAGGTTTATGTGGGCTGATGATGGCATTGCTCATGGGCAGTTTAATCTTATTTTTTAGCCATTTTAATTTATTGATGGTAAAAATAGTGTTATTTACAGTTGGCATGCTATCTACTTACCAAGTATTGGTATTTGTGGTGGGTGAAAGACTGGTACCCAAATACCTGAGCAATATTGCCATTGCCACCTTAAACTGCATCAACATGTTTGGTGGGTCTTTTTTCCACCCTGCCATTGGTTCGCTGATTGATTATTTTTGGGACGGAAGCTTAGATGCGGCAGGACAACCCGTATACAATATAGAAGCCTATTCTACAGGGTTATTTATTATTCCTATACTCGCTTTAGTGGGTGGATTACTCGTTGTCTTTGCGATAAGGAATCACCAAAAATGATGAAAAAAACTGAGTATAGTGCTAAACCCGTTGATGAACATGGTCATGTTGAATATACCGCTGAAGAAAATAGCATTTGGCATGATCTGTATGTAAGACAAGTACCTGTTGTTAATGAATATGCCTGTGATGATTTTATTCAGGGATTACATGATCTGAATTTACCTAAAGATCATATCCCTCAATGCGCCAGCGTCTCTGCTGTTTTAAAAAAGACAACCGGTTGGTCACTGGCACCTGTGCCAGCTTTAATTCCCTTTAAGCAATTTTTTCATTTGCTTGCCAATAAACAATTTCCAGCAGCCACTTTTATTCGTTTAAGAAAAGAGCTAGATTATTTAGAAGAACCCGATATTTTTCATGAAATTTTTGGTCATGCGCCTATGCTCATGAACCCCATTATTGCTGAATTTACCCATGCCTATGGTAAATTAGGTGAAAATGCCTCGCATAAAGAACAAGTTTTATTGGCTAAATTATATTGGTTTACCATTGAGTTTGGTTTAATGAACACAACCAAAGGCTTACGTGCTTATGGTGGCGGCATTCTTTCTTCTTATAGCGAAACCAAATATTGCATCAATAGTACTGAGCCTCAACGAAATGCTTTTGATCTAATGTCTGTATTGCGTACACCTTATCGCATTAATCATATTCAACCTGTTTATTTTATTATTGATAATTTTGATATTTTTGTTGAGTTAATGAACATAGACTTAATGAGCCACATTCGCCAAGTATTGGGAGAAAATAAATGACAACTGAACTGCATAAAATTCGTTGTGTAGGATGTGAAGGCGGTATTCCGGCTTTATCCGCAGAAGAGGTCGGCCAGCTTATGACTGAAATTCCGCAATGGCAAGTCAATACAGCGCAAACAATTATTACCCGAAAATTTGAGTTTAAAGGTTTTTACAAAACCATGGCTTTTGTGAATGCGATTGCCTGGGTAGTTAATCAAGAAAATCATCACCCTGATATGGAAGTGGGTTATAACTATTGCGTGGTAAACTTTACCACCCATGCTATTCATGGGTTAACCAAAAACGATTTTATTTGTGCAGCAAAAATCGACCGACTTGAAAGTAACGAGTTATCGTAAAAAAAACAGGAACATGTGTATGGATACTCAAAAAAATAATGATATTAGTGAAGATTTTAAACAAAAACTAGGCTTTATTTTAAAACACTATGTTTCTGAACCCATAATAGACGAAGAAAATAATGGTTTGTTTCAAAATTCTTTAGATTTCTTGACCACTGAAGACATTGAAATTTTATTATATACCTATACCCAAAAACATCAGTTTAACTCAAAATACGATCTCACCAATATTAAATTGCTTGATAACAACGTCGATTTTTCTCAGCTAAACGCTTATTTAGAAAAAAAACCTCTGATCCACCCTGGGGATAATCTTAAATTAATATTAAAAATAAAGAAGGGTGAACCGCCTCTTTGGGGCGTACATGTCGTACCTGTTTATATTCGACATGAAGGCAATAGACTCTCTGCTTTTATTCATGATGCCGCTTTTGGCGTGATGTATGAAACCAAAGACGGGTTTACAAAGGCTACTCAAACAATCGAAGCTTATTTAAAACAACAATCTGAGAGCTTAAGTTTAGCCTATCGGATTATTAAATCTAGCACTATTACCATGGCAGATGCGCGAACTTGCCCCATGTATGGTTTGCTGGCTATCCGGCATTTTGTTAAATTTGGTGCAGATTTGTTTGGTTATCTTGAACCTAACTTGCTAGCCCTAAATGAAAAGGTGGTAGATAAAGATAATGAGCATATTTTTCATGTAAAAATAGACGGCTTGCCTGCCCCTTTGTATCAATATACCAATAGACGCACGTTAAAGCGTATCAATGATATGTACAATCATGAATGGATGCCTGAAAAAATTACCTTACCCTCGTGCTATCAAATTTCTAGCTGTCCTGATTTTTTAATGGATAAAATACCCACATTAGTTGGAAAACCGTTTAACCATTCGCAAAACAGCTTAACATTAGGTAAAAAATTAGCTTTATATGAAGGACAAAAAAAATCAAACAGTAGCGGATATTTTTTTCAATATAATTTTGCTGCTGATAGAAAAATGAATAAAGCACGTCAAACTATTTTACATACCTTAGTGTCACATGAGGTGATACAGCAAAATGAAACTAAAGACAATAGCGTGACGAATGAAGCTAATCTTAACCATCTCATCAGCAAAATAAGAAATATAAAAATTTAACACGGTGAGAATGAAAGATTTCCTTTTTTACCCGATGTAGAAAGCTTTGGCGTATCTACAGAAAATGAACTAAATAAGGCAGCCCCTATCGTTGCTCCCGCAAACAGACCCTTGAATGTTTGGATTAAATACCAACCTGTGAATGCACCACATGTTGCTCCCCAAACCCAATCGGGAATTCTGGTGGGCGTTTGCTTACCCCCACCAATTGTTATTATTTCACTTTTAGTTAAATCTTTCATATTTTGATTTTCTCAAGCTTTTATTATATTTATAGCCAGTGCATAATATAAGAAAAATATCAAGTAAGGAAACTTTCTTTTACTTAAATAAGTTTTCAGCCTTTTTATGGGAAACCGCTTCATCTGCTTGATAGACAACAAATGTTGTTTCTTCATAATCGACTTCTTTTCCTATTCCTGCTATTTTTTTTAATTCTGCTCTATCAACATGAAAAGCTTCATGATC
>CAYSTH010000037.1:0-15710 GCA_964433995.1 uncultured Francisellaceae bacterium
ACAAATGATCGAATACCTGAAATGGCACCCCCATGAAAAATAATATCTTTATCAGGGTGTTTTTGAGAACGTAAAATACGCCAACCTAAGCCGTAATACCCTTGAATTTGCCGAGGATGAGGCAATTCGACGTTCCACTTTCTAAAATCACTGTTTGCCACCACGGGCTGATAAAAAGGCTCTAATGTTTTACTCGAAATTAAATCGGGTCTATAACCGAATTGCAATTTAAATAGCTCTATCATGCCATCTAATGAGGCAAATACCCCTGCTGCTGCTGGTGCGGCTTTGGGATAATACGGAGGAAAAGGTAGAGTTTTACTGCCTTGGGCATAAACAGGCGCATACTTTTGCTTATGTTTCGTATTTTTTTTGCCTTTGGATTTGGCAGGAACAGAGGTCACCAACTTTTGCCCTACTTGCACTTTGCCTTTAAAGTGTGGGTAGGCAATTTCAGCACCTGGGCTCAATGGCACCACTTGAAGACCATCTGTATGCAAAGCAGTACGTAATTTGACCATGGCATCGTTTAAGGTCAAATGTTTTGTTTCGAGCACTTCTTCTACTAGGCTATAGGTTGTATTGCTATAGAGATAACAGCCACCCGGCTCACAAGATGGGGGGTGATATTTTAATTGCTGTAATAACTTTTGACGACTAAACCCCCGTTCTATCAAAACATTGCCAGAAAATTTATACCCAGTTGTATGGCTTAATATATGTTTTAAATTGACAGGATATTTTAAATACGGCAGTTGATAATATTCAGATAAATTTAAAGTACCGTCTTGAACCAATAAAGCAAGTGCTGTTGCCGCAACAGGTTTAGAAACTGAAGCTAAGGGAAAAAGTGTTTTAGAAGTGACTCGCCCTTCTTTACCACGACGATGACCAAAAGTGTTTTTATAAATAACCTGACCATAATGGATAACAGCAACAGCGCCGCCTTGTAAATTAGGTTCATCCGCTTCTAGCCTATCAACAAATTGCTGTACCGCCTCAGGTAAAGGATGCTGAATCGTGTTTTGCGCGAAACAAGTGGCTGAATGCCAACTGATTAGCAGTCCTGAAAATATCGCCCATATTTTTTTGTTCATTTTTGACACGTCCTTGTACGACCGCATAGTTAATTATACACGCTAAGATAATTATTTTGGTAACTACTTCGTACTTAATTCTCTACGTAACGCGCTTTATGCGCGGTATCCAGTGGATGCACATGTCTCACAAACCTCTGTGAAATCTCACAAAAAAATTTATTATGTCTACTTACTATTTTTAAATAATAACCCAAAAAAAAGCCCATCAATGACTTGATAGGCTTTTAGTTTAACTAAAAAACGATAACAAATTTTAGTTGTAATTGTCGCGAGATCTTCTACCCTCGCTAGAACCAAACGAACGTCTTGAATTCCCTGTACCGCCGCCGGCATTGGAAGATCTGCCACGACCGCCGCCGCCGCCATTACCACCACCACTGTTGCTTCTAGAGAATCGGCCTTCACCGCCACCATTGCTAGAGCCACTTCTAGAACGGCCTTCGCCACCACGACCTTCACCGCCAGCATTGCTAAAGCCACTTCTAGAACGACCTTCGCCGCCACCAAAACCTTCGCGTCTTCTTTGATCGCCACCTTTGCTAAACCAGCTTGAACCGCGTTTAGGGGCACGTCTTCTGCTATCTCCGAAACCACCACCGGTGTAGGGAGATTTGTAGCTTGGATCTAATAATTTTTGAATGGCATCCCACTTTCTTCTATCTTGTGGAGTCACCATACACAAAGCAGAACCTTCTTTACCCGCACGACCTGTACGACCAATACGATGAATATAATCTTCAGCACACTGTGGCAAATCATAATTAATCACATGTTCGATATGAGGGATATCTAAACCACGAGCGGCAATATCGGTTGCAACCATAATGCGATATCTGCCACGTCTGAAATCTTGGATAGCAAAATCACGCTGTCTTTGTCTCAAATCGCCATGAATCGCCACAGTATCGTAATCTTGTCTCATTAAAATCTGTGCTAAGTCATCAGCGCCATATTTGGTTTTAACAAAGATAATAATACTACCTTCGCGCTTTTGAATTTGTTCTAACAACTGATTTAATTTTTCAGCTTCCGATACTTTAATCATTTCTTGTTTGATTTTTTCGTAGGGTTGTGAAGTAGATCCTACTGAAATTCTTTCGGGGCTATTTAAATATTTTGCCGCTAATCTTTCGATATTTTGTGGCATAGTTGCCGAAAACATTAATGTCTGTCTTTGTCTGGGTAAATTTTTGATAATTTCTTCTATTTGAATACCAAAACCCATATCAAACATTCTATCGGCTTCATCCAGTGCTAAGAAACCTGTTGAACTAAAATCAACTGTATTGCGTTGCATGTGATCAATAATACGACCAGGTGTGCCAACAATAATTCGAGGTCTTGCTCTCAATTGTTGCATTTGCTTAAAATAAGGTGTTCCACCAATTAATAATGCCATGCGAATAGCAGGATAAGAAATAATTAATTTCTTAATAGCGGTTAATACCTGTTCTGCTAATTCACGAGTAGGAACCAACACTAAAGCTGAACTTTCAGGAAAACTAAGCAAATGACAAACTAAAGGAATAGCAAAAGCTAGTGTTTTACCTGTTCCTGTTTGAGCAGATCCCAATATATCTTTATTGGTTAATGCGATGGGGATCGTTTGAGCCTGAATCGCCGTGGGAATAGTAATACCCATTTTTTCAATAGAAGACACTAAAATTGGCGGCAAGCCCATGTTTTTATAAGAACCTAAATCATCAGATGATGGGGCAATTTCTTGCAAAGAATCTACAGTGGGCGGCAGGCCCATTTCTTGAAAAGAACTCATGCGGTGCAATACCTTATAAAGTTGATTATTGAAACAATCAGTGGCTGGTAAATAACTTTCAGAAGTAAGGGAGGTGTTAGAAAAGAATTAACCAGATATACTCTTACACATATAAATATATATATATGAGAGGGAATAGTAACTCAAATTGTAAGTTTGGGCAACTGCTTTACTCAAAATTACCATAAGTTGGCTAACTTTTATTTATTCAAATCTCGACCAAAAACAATAAAAATCAGGAATGCCTCATGCAAAATACCCTTCTTCGCTCAGACTATCAACAAGCAATCGATTTATTAACTCAAAGCGGGGAATATCGCGTAATTGAAAAATACCGCAAACCTGACTTTTATCATCAAGATGACAGTCATACCGTTGCCAAAAAAAGAGGGATTTTTTTAGATCTTGAAACAACGGGTGGTGATTATAAACAAGACAAAGTTATTGAACTCGGCATGGCCGTTTTTGAATATGCTCCAGATGGTCGTATTTTTAGCATTATAGAAGAATTTTGTGAGTTTCAAGATCCGGGTATCCCCATTCCTGAATTAATCACTAAATTAACTGGCATCACCGATGACATGGTGCAAGGTCAAAAAATCAACATTGAAAAGGTAAAACAACTCGTACAATCTGCTGATATTATTATTGCGCATAATGCCGATTTTGATAGAAAGTTTATGGAAAGTTTTTTGCCCTCTTTGCCTATCAAACCATGGGGCTGCTCTCTCAAAGATATTCATTGGAAAAAAGAAGAAATCGAAAGTGCTAAGCAAGAGTATTTGGCTTATAAATTCGGTTTTTATTACGATGGCCACCGTGCTATTAACGATTGTTTAGCAGGTTTGCACATTTTATCTAAAACGCTCCCGATTTCTCAGGAAAAAGCACTCGGACAATTACTCACGAATGCACGAAAAAATTCTTTCAAATTATGGGCAACTCGTTGTCCATTTGAACAAAAAGATTTGCTCAAAGCAAGAGGCTATCGTTGGCATGCAGATGGTCAAGCCAAATACAAAGCCTGGGCAATAGATTTAACTGACGAAGTGGCATTATCTGAAGAAATTGCCTTTTTGTGGCGCGAAGTTTACAGCAAACCTATCAAAGAACCGGTGGATGTATTCAATGCTTATAGCCGTTATTCTATGCTGCCTCATGCACCTCAAAAAACCGATCTCGATTTAATAGAAAAGTTATATCAAGATTTAACCACGAATACTTCTGTTAAAATATAAACCGTGTTTTCAATATAATTGTGTAAAAATACAGCTAAAGTTGTTCTTGTCATGCCAGCGAAAGCTGGCGTCCAGGAAAAAATTGGCCTCTGTGATGACTATACTTAGTGAACAAGATTTTCACTAAAATAAGGTTCACCTCATGAAAAGATCAGCTACAGCACAATGGCAAGGCGATGGTACCAACGGCAAAGGGCAACTCACGACTCAAAGCGGTGCCTTAAATACCCAGCCCTATTCTTTTTTAACTCGTTTTGAAAGCCAAGATGGCAAAGCAGGCACTAACCCTGAAGAATTGATTGCCGCAGCACATGCTGGATGCTTTACCATGGCACTGTCATTTGTTTTAGCTGGTGCAGGATTTACGGCCAGCAATCTTAAAACCGATGCAGAAGTCGAAGTAAAAAAATTAGATGCTGGCTTTGCGATTACCCAAATTCAGTTAAACCTAACCGCCTCTATTCCAAATATATCAGAAGCTCAATTTTTAGAATGTGCTCAAAATGCTAAAAACAACTGTCCTGTTTCTAAAGCATTGGCACAAGTGCCTATTTCTCTCAATGCAAAACTAGCATAGGATGCAACATATGACTGCTGAAAAAATAGATATTGGAATTGTAGAAGCTGAACGCAAAAAAATCGCAGATGGCTTATCTAAATTACTGGCCGATACTTACACACTCTATTTAAAAACACAAAATTTTCATTGGAATGTGACAGGCCCTATGTTTCAAACCTTGCATACCATGTTTGAGGGGCAATATATTAATTTAGCCGAAGCCGTTGATTTGATTGCTGAGCGAATTCGTGCCTTAGGATTATTCGCACCTGCCACTTATTCAGAATTTACAAAGCTCACTTCTATTAAAGAGCAAATAGCTCCACTACCTGCTGAACAAATGATAGAATCACTCATTTTAGGTCAGGAGTCTGTTGACAAAACTGCTCGTGCTTTATTGTCTCTGCTTGAGCAAGCAAACGATCAAGTGACCATCGATTTGCTCACACAGCGCATGCAATATCATGAAAAAACCGCCTGGATGCTCAGAAGTTTACTTCAAAAATAAAGTCATATTAATTTGAAGCATACCGCTGCTATTAGGGTCGGCACCAATGCCGCCCCTAATAATTTAATCGGATTAATTGCCCCGTAAGAAAAATATTTTTTCAAAATAGCAAAACCCGCCGGATTGGGTGCATTGGCAATAACCGTTAATCCACCACCAGTTAACGCACCAGCCACCACAGCATATTTAAACTCCTGAGATAAATCTGGCACCAATGATGCTAAATACGTAAGGGCTGCATTATCAATAAAAGCGGTTAATGCGATGGCCACATAAAAAATATTATCTGCCGATATTTTGTGGCATAGTTGCCGAAAACATTAATGTCTGTCTTTGTCTGGGTAAATTTTTGATAATTTCTTCTATTTGAATACCAAAACCCATATCAAACATTCTATCGGCTTCATCCAGTGCTAAGAAACCTGTTGAACTAAAATCAACTGTATTGCGTTGCATGTGATCAATAATACGACCAGGTGTGCCAACAATAATTCGAGGTCTTGCTCTCAATTGTTGCATTTGCTTAAAATAAGGTGTTCCACCAATTAATAATGCCATGCGAATAGCAGGATAAGAAATAATTAATTTCTTAATAGCGGTTAATACCTGTTCTGCTAATTCACGAGTAGGAACCAACACTAAAGCTGAACTTTCAGGAAAACTAAGCAAATGACAAACTAAAGGAATAGCAAAAGCTAGTGTTTTACCTGTTCCTGTTTGAGCAGATCCCAATATATCTTTATTGGTTAATGCGATGGGGATCGTTTGAGCCTGAATCGCCGTGGGAATAGTAATACCCATTTTTTCAATAGAAGACACTAAAATTGGCGGCAAGCCCATGTTTTTATAAGAACCTAAATCATCAGATGATGGGGCAATTTCTTGCAAAGAATCTACAGTGGGCGGCAGGCCCATTTCTTGAAAAGAACTCATGCGGTGCAATACCTTATAAAGTTGATTATTGAAACAATCAGTGGCTGGTAAATAACTTTCAGAAGTAAGGGAGGTGTTAGAAAAGAATTAACCAGATATACTCTTACACATATAAATATATATATATGAGAGGGAATAGTAACTCAAATTGTAAGTTTGGGCAACTGCTTTACTCAAAATTACCATAAGTTGGCTAACTTTTATTTATTCAAATCTCGACCAAAAACAATAAAAATCAGGAATGCCTCATGCAAAATACCCTTCTTCGCTCAGACTATCAACAAGCAATCGATTTATTAACTCAAAGCGGGGAATATCGCGTAATTGAAAAATACCGCAAACCTGACTTTTATCATCAAGATGACAGTCATACCGTTGCCAAAAAAAGAGGGATTTTTTTAGATCTTGAAACAACGGGTGGTGATTATAAACAAGACAAAGTTATTGAACTCGGCATGGCCGTTTTTGAATATGCTCCAGATGGTCGTATTTTTAGCATTATAGAAGAATTTTGTGAGTTTCAAGATCCGGGTATCCCCATTCCTGAATTAATCACTAAATTAACTGGCATCACCGATGACATGGTGCAAGGTCAAAAAATCAACATTGAAAAGGTAAAACAACTCGTACAATCTGCTGATATTATTATTGCGCATAATGCCGATTTTGATAGAAAGTTTATGGAAAGTTTTTTGCCCTCTTTGCCTATCAAACCATGGGGCTGCTCTCTCAAAGATATTCATTGGAAAAAAGAAGAAATCGAAAGTGCTAAGCAAGAGTATTTGGCTTATAAATTCGGTTTTTATTACGATGGCCACCGTGCTATTAACGATTGTTTAGCAGGTTTGCACATTTTATCTAAAACGCTCCCGATTTCTCAGGAAAAAGCACTCGGACAATTACTCACGAATGCACGAAAAAATTCTTTCAAATTATGGGCAACTCGTTGTCCATTTGAACAAAAAGATTTGCTCAAAGCAAGAGGCTATCGTTGGCATGCAGATGGTCAAGCCAAATACAAAGCCTGGGCAATAGATTTAACTGACGAAGTGGCATTATCTGAAGAAATTGCCTTTTTGTGGCGCGAAGTTTACAGCAAACCTATCAAAGAACCGGTGGATGTATTCAATGCTTATAGCCGTTATTCTATGCTGCCTCATGCACCTCAAAAAACCGATCTCGATTTAATAGAAAAGTTATATCAAGATTTAACCACGAATACTTCTGTTAAAATATAAACCGTGTTTTCAATATAATTGTGTAAAAATACAGCTAAAGTTGTTCTTGTCATGCCAGCGAAAGCTGGCGTCCAGGAAAAAATTGGCCTCTGTGATGACTATACTTAGTGAACAAGATTTTCACTAAAATAAGGTTCACCTCATGAAAAGATCAGCTACAGCACAATGGCAAGGCGATGGTACCAACGGCAAAGGGCAACTCACGACTCAAAGCGGTGCCTTAAATACCCAGCCCTATTCTTTTTTAACTCGTTTTGAAAGCCAAGATGGCAAAGCAGGCACTAACCCTGAAGAATTGATTGCCGCAGCACATGCTGGATGCTTTACCATGGCACTGTCATTTGTTTTAGCTGGTGCAGGATTTACGGCCAGCAATCTTAAAACCGATGCAGAAGTCGAAGTAAAAAAATTAGATGCTGGCTTTGCGATTACCCAAATTCAGTTAAACCTAACCGCCTCTATTCCAAATATATCAGAAGCTCAATTTTTAGAATGTGCTCAAAATGCTAAAAACAACTGTCCTGTTTCTAAAGCATTGGCACAAGTGCCTATTTCTCTCAATGCAAAACTAGCATAGGATGCAACATATGACTGCTGAAAAAATAGATATTGGAATTGTAGAAGCTGAACGCAAAAAAATCGCAGATGGCTTATCTAAATTACTGGCCGATACTTACACACTCTATTTAAAAACACAAAATTTTCATTGGAATGTGACAGGCCCTATGTTTCAAACCTTGCATACCATGTTTGAGGGGCAATATATTAATTTAGCCGAAGCCGTTGATTTGATTGCTGAGCGAATTCGTGCCTTAGGATTATTCGCACCTGCCACTTATTCAGAATTTACAAAGCTCACTTCTATTAAAGAGCAAATAGCTCCACTACCTGCTGAACAAATGATAGAATCACTCATTTTAGGTCAGGAGTCTGTTGACAAAACTGCTCGTGCTTTATTGTCTCTGCTTGAGCAAGCAAACGATCAAGTGACCATCGATTTGCTCACACAGCGCATGCAATATCATGAAAAAACCGCCTGGATGCTCAGAAGTTTACTTCAAAAATAAAGTCATATTAATTTGAAGCATACCGCTGCTATTAGGGTCGGCACCAATGCCGCCCCTAATAATTTAATCGGATTAATTGCCCCGTAAGAAAAATATTTTTTCAAAATAGCAAAACCCGCCGGATTGGGTGCATTGGCAATAACCGTTAATCCACCACCAGTTAACGCACCAGCCACCACAGCATATTTAAACTCCTGAGATAAATCTGGCACCAATGATGCTAAATACGTAAGGGCTGCATTATCAATAAAAGCGGTTAATGCGATGGCCACATAAAAAATATTATCTGCCGATAGATTGTTAAAAATAGGGGCTAACCACCAACTTTGCTGTCCTCCTAGCACCACTAATCCTGCTAAGAAAAATGCCACCAACAACCCTTCTCTTAAAATTAATTTTTTACCAAATGCTCTGCGAAAAGCTTCAGTAAAACCTAAGAAAAACAAAAACAACCCCATAAAAATGGTAATGTAATGTGAAAAGAAAACCACGCCGACTAAAAATAATAAAGATATTGCGACGATACCAGTATGCACTTTTTCTTTTTCGATGATATCTGATTCGTGTTGTTTCTCTTTTAATGCCAAGCTTACCAGTTCTTTATAGCTTAGGGCTGTTATTAACAATGCATTTAAACAAACTGCGCTTGCTGCTCTCCAAGAGAAATGGGTAAGCATGTAAGAAAAATCCCAATGCCATTTTGATGCGACCATTAAAACGGGAGGTGCTGCATAGGCTGTCATCGCCCCACCTATAGACACGTTCACAAACAATACACCCAATGTTAAATATTTGAGTTTTTCTGATAAACCATGTGAAAAATAACGCTCACTTAAAATCAATGCGGCTAATGTCATCGCTGCAGGTTCGGTGATAAAAGATCCCATTAAAGGTAACAAAGCCAAAGAAAGAAAATAAAAACCGATGGCTTGAGACACTGGCAATAATCTAGCTAAAATATTGACGAGTCTATTCGCAAAATACAAAATTGGCCGACTGCCTGCAATGATCATAATCACAAAAACAAACATGGCCTCAGTAAAATCTCTTGATTCTATATAATCAATCGTAGGTTGTTTGCCCATTATCATAAAATGGCCCAATATAAAAATCATGGCCCATACGCCAAAAACAATTTCTACTTCACCTAATAAATGCAATATACCTGAATAAACGGAATACTGTTCTTTTTTAGAGAGGGTTTCAAAAACCTTAGTAGAAAAAGTATGCAGTATAGCCAAACCAAAACAGCAAGCTGCAAATATTTGAATACCACTCATACCTACTTTTCCCTATATCTTGAACAGATAACTATAATAATTAAAAAAAGTGTATATTAATACCATGAGACATTCTAAATATATATCAATTGCCATCGCAGCTATATTTCTGCTCACTGGCTGCAAGCACAGGGAAGACTTTGAGTTAAATGGCTATATAGAAGCTGAACCTGTTTTAGCTGCCTCCAGTCAATCTGGTACCTTAACACAACTTCATGTCACCAAAGGCGATTGGGTAGAGCCAGGATTAAAGCTATTTAACTTAGAACAAGTAAATGAATTAGCACAAGTTGAAGAAGCACAAGCAAGTTTTCAGCGCTTAACAGCCATCGTTGAAGATAATCTCAAAGGCAAGCGACCAGAAGAAATGGCTGCCCTTCAAGCTGAATTAGATTCAGCCAAAGCCAGTCTAAAATTAAGCGAAATTGAGCTCAAGCGTCAAATTGATTTAATTAAATCGGGCTACACCAGTAAATCGAATTTAGATATGTTAACCGCTCAACGAGATAAAAATCTTGCCTCGGTTTCTGAATTGAATGCACAAATTAAATTAGCGGAATTGGGGGCACGTCAAGACTTAATACAAGCTTCAAAAGAAGAAGCCAATGCCGCAAAGGCCAAACTAGCTCAAGCACAATGGCGCTTAGATCAAAAAAACTTAACATTAGCCACACCGCATAAAGCACGAGTCGAAGATGTTTATTTTAGAGTAGGAGAATGGATACCTGCTGGCAGCCCAGTCGTCAAGTTGCAAATGCTTGAATATATTAAAGCACGTTTTTTTGTGCCAGAAGCAATGTTACCCAAAATTAAATTGGGCCAAAAGATTAAGTTAAGTTGTGATGGATGCCAACAAGATCTGTTTGCGACCGTCAGCTTTATTTCCGATCATGTGGAATTCACACCGCCTGTCATTTTTAGCGAACAAAATCGTGAACGATTGGTTTTTATGGTTGAGGCCACGCCTTCTCCAGCTCAAGCCATTTATTTAAAAGCAGGACAACCGATTCAAATTCATTGGGAATATATTGAGTAATCATGCATGACAGAATCTTATGCTATAGAGGTTGAGAATTTATCCAAAAAGTTTGGCGAAAAAATTGCCGTCGATAACCTCTCTCTCAAAATTAAAAAAGGTGAAATTTTTGGTTTTTTAGGCCCCAACGGCAGTGGCAAAACCACTTCTATTCGCATGCTATGTGGACTTTTAACACCCGATAGTGGCACGGGGCATGCGCTCGGATATGATATCGTGACTCAATCTTGGCTCATTAAACAAAAAATTGGTTATATGACCCAACGATTTGGGTTATACGACGATTTAACCATCAAAGAAAATCTTTTTTTTATCGGCCGAATTTATCAAATGCCTGATTTAACAGCGCGTGTTGCAAAAACACTCGAACAATTAGGCCTCACCCAACGTCAACATCAATTAGCCGGTGGTTTATCTGGTGGTTGGAAACAGCGTCTTGCCCTGGCGGCTTGTATGCTCCATGAACCCGAATTATTATTACTCGATGAGCCTACTGCTGGCGTCGATCCTAAAGCTCGGCGAGACTTTTGGGAAGAAATTCATCTATTAGCAGCACAAGGCATCACCTTTTTAGTGTCAACACACTATATGGATGAAGCTGAACGCTGTCATCAGTTAGGCTATATCAGTTATGGAAAATTACTGGCTACCGGCACGCCTAAAGAATTAGTAGAAAACGCCAAATTTTATACTTGGAAAGTATCTGGAGAAAATTTAACTATTTTAACAGCGGATTTACAGCATAAACCTGGCATAGAAATGATCACACGATTTGGCAACGAAATTCATATTATTGGATCTGATCCGCAAATATTAGCCAACCTCTTAGAACCTTATTTGGCTAATTCACAATACCATTTTCAAGCGATTAAACCCTTATTAGAAGATGTGTTTATTTATTTAATGAAACCCGAGATATCATCATGATATCTTATCATCGTCTATGGGCGATTATTGTTAAAGAGTTTGTTCAAACCAAACGTGAACGTATTACTTTTGCGATGATGGTCGTGATACCCATCGTGCAGCTCACTTTGTTTGGCTTTGCGATTAATAACGACCCCAAGCATTTGCCTACTGTGGTCATAGCACATGAAAATTCCAACTTTTCTCGAACCTTAATTAGCTCTATAGAAAATTCTGGTTATTTTGATATTATCGATACCGTTTCATCTGAAGAGATTGCACATCAATGGCTTCAACAAGGTAAAATTCAATTTGCCATCACTATCCCTAGTGATTTTTCTAAAAATTTAATTCGCGGTGATAATACGCAAATATTATTAGAGGCCGATGCCACTGATCCGACTGCCACAGGCAATGCCATTTCTGCGATGCAGCAACTTGCCAAAACCGCTTTGTCTAGCGAATTAAAAGGCGTACTGAATGATAAAAACCCTCCTGAACCCAATTTTGAGTTGGTGATTCATAAACGGTACAACCCTGAAGGCATTACGTCCTTTAATATTATTCCCGGCTTAATGGGCGTGATTTTAACCATGACCATGACGATGTACACTGCTATGGGCATCACACGTGAATTTGAACGTGGTACCATGGAAAATCTACTTGCCACACCAGTTTTACCTATTGAAGTCATGATAGGCAAAATTACACCCTATATCGTTATAGGGTATGTTCAAGTTATTTTAATTTTATTAGCGGCTAAATGGGTGTTTGGCGTGCCTTTTCAAGGCAGTTTATTTTTCTTATTTTTTTGTATTTTCTTATTTATCGTCGCAAACCTTACCGTTGGCATTACCATTTCGAGCACAACCCGTACTCAAACGCAAGCCATGCAATTAACCATTTTTTTCTTTTTACCTTCTATTTTACTATCTGGTTTTATGTTCCCATTCAGAGGTATGCCACACTGGGCACAAGTGATTGGCGATTTATTACCTTTAAGTTATTTTCAGCGTTTAGTTCGAGGCATTATGCTAAAAGGTAATGGCTTTATCGACTCTTGGCCCAATATTTGGCCTTTATTGCTCTTTACATTGATTGTGATGCTAATTGGGCTGAAAAGTTATAGGCAGACTTTAGATTGATAACATTCTTAATTATTTGTTGGATAACAATTTTTTATTTGCTGTTAATATCGAAAGTTTCTGTTTTTTAAAATCACCATCATCTGTGATTAAGATTAAATTTTCTTTTTTACATACTTCTGTTAGAATTTGATCATTAAAATCAGAATCTCCAACAGCATACTCATCCATTAGGGTAGTGATCGATAACGCTTTAAAGCCGTTCTCAATACGAGAACTTCGTTCCATTATTCGTTTAACCATATCGGCAATTTCAGATGCTATTGGTTTAAATTGATTGCTTTGTCGAAATTTCTTAAAATTTTCACTCGAGTTAGAAATATTATACATCTGCCTTGAATATGTATTTATAAATTCTGAAACTACCAAAACATCAATATAAATATCACTTTTTGCTTTTAATATTTTAAGAAAAGCGTCAGAATAAATCTTTACTCTACGATCAGTTGGCTTTTGGGGACCATAGAGTAAAAGCCAAATATTGGTGTCTAACAATAATTTATCTGAAACTTGAAAGTTATAATTTTCTATTGATAAAATTTTATTCATCTTCACCATCGCTCTCTAAAGCATCACGATTAGCTTTTTCAAATCGTTTTGGATCTTTGAAATATTGCTTTGCCGTGTCTATAACCCGCTTTAATAATGCTAAATCGTCCGACTGCATATCCTTTACTTTTAATAAAGATCGTATTTCTTCCTCACTAAAACTGCCATATAGCTGACCAATTGCTGAATTCAAAAAAGCAGAAGTTAACATGTTAACATTATAAAAAGAAATAACTACATGTTTACGCTCTTTCATCGCTGTCGATAATCGGTCATAAATTTTTTGGCCATCGCCCGAGGCGACGCAAAAAGGACTCCCTACGATTTCAAAAACTGAAATCATTAATTCATTTTTCATTATTGCACCTCTAAAATATATCTGATGGTGTTAATTCAGATGATAACTTATATGTATGTGGATCATTTGTCTTGATCTCGACATTAACCACTGTACCTGGAAAAGCATGTTTTAAACGAGCTATTGTGGTTTGGCTATTTTCTCGTCTCCAATAACCTGAGTCAGATACTATTTGAATATTACCACCATTAAGATCAATAAATTCGCAAAGTAATTTCAGGCCTAAACCACCAGGAATATGCCCTTGCTTTGTCGTATTACGATCTTGAGTTGCCCAATTAATAGCTTCTTCTGGTGATAAATCAAGTCCGGCTAACTTTTTTACATTTTGACGAATACCTATGCCCAAATCTGTAACAGAAAAATCAATTCGATTTTTATTTGGATAATATTGGCCACAGCAAAAAATACCTAGTTCCGTGCGTGAATGCAAAACTGAATTACTAAATATTTCAAAAATACTTTCTTGAAATTTTTTCTGTACTCTTTCAGACATATTAGGCATTTCAGGGCGATTCATTAATTTATTTTCTACATAGATTGTAAAATAGCGATCATCTTTAGGATCAAAGCGTTTATAAAGAATGGTAGTTGCCCAATTATCAAGGTATTTTTCACCACCATAGTAACTAAGAAAGCCATTTTTTGACAAAATCTTTTTAACCGAATCAGAAATATTGATCAACTCTACAGTATTATTTAATTTTTTTAAATGATAAAGGATTGCACCAAATGAAGCACACATATCAGCATCAAACCACGTGGTATTCCCCATATCTACTTCGATATTCCCAAAAACACAATTCTTAGTTTCGGAATAAAAACGAACCAGCTCTTCAAAACCTACTCGATTGTGCCTTATCTCTGGTAAAAAATACTTCACTGTATGCCTCGAACGATTTACCATTATTAATAATGGTTTGATATTACTACACCAGATCAAATATCTGGAGTAATTTAAAAAATAACAAATTCAAATAACTTATATTTTAAAGCTTTTTCATATAACTTTCTGTCTGTTTCCTTAACAGTAGCATAATAAATACTTCTCAAGACTTTATCTTTAATGTTAACACATAAGAGAACATTTGTTCACTTAAAGCGTAATTTTATGCCGAACTAATAACCCAGATGCGTATTGAAGAGTGTATTTTTTAGTCTATTAAGAACTGTCTGATTGCATTTTTAATTTACAGGACAATCTAAAGAAAGAGCTCCTGCTGATACACAGGAGCTTTAAGACATTTCAAGACAAAAGAAGCATTAGAAGTGATATTCAACTTTTACGTAAGGACCACGGTAGCCGAAGCTATTGCTTTGTATATTCCTAATTTGTTGAGCAAGCTGTGGATTTGCGCCTGTATTCACATTAGATTGCCCCATTAATGTATCCATTGCATTAATATACTCAGCCACTTGATAACCCACTTCCATCATTGCTGAAGATTCATTAGCAAAGTCATAAGTGTAATTTAATCCCAAGTTACCTTTCACATTGTGTACAATGCGATCTTGTTTAGGCGCAATAAAATTTTCAACTCCAGCAAAACGAAGCTGCGAGTTAGAATCGATTTTACCAATAATCGGAGCGTATTCTACATTAGCAACAAAATTGACGCCTTTCCAAACTTTGTAAGTGGTATCCACACCAAAAAGTGGGCCTATCCCTTCGAAATGGCTCTTGACATTACCTACTAAAAACAAGAGTTGGTGGTCGAGTTTGGCATAACGCAAACCTACATTTGGCTTCACCATGAAATTACCTGTACCTTCAGTAAAAGCTCTGCCATATTTGAAATCAAATTGATCTAATTTGTAAACCAAATTTGCGTCACTCACTAGTCCTGCTGCAGGAACTACCGCTATATTAAACAACACACTACCAAATGAAGTGGCTCCACCAGAAGCATCATTAATCGCGTGAGTATGATTATCTAAATGAAAATAACGCAGTTCTACATTATTGGCAGAACAAGGAATATCGTAACCTAAAACAATTTCACCTTCAGTATCATGGCT
>CAYSTH010000038.1:0-15550 GCA_964433995.1 uncultured Francisellaceae bacterium
ATATGCAGCAGGAATGGTCGATGAAAAAGGCCGTGGCAGTTGGGTCAAAATATTTGGCAATGAGGCTTCTCAAGGTCAGAGAGACAATTTTTCAGGGTTTAATGCCGAAGCTTGGGGGTTGATTGCAGGAACTGATGCGTTAATAAAAGAAAACATATTAGTGGGTGCTGCTGCGAGCTGGGCAAACACACATATTCATTCAGATTCTCAACAAGGCAGCACAGATTTAACCAATTACCAAGGTTTGTTATATGGTAGTTGGTGGCATATCCATTCTTCATTGCACTTTAAATGGGGTGCTTCAGTTGCTTTTAATCAATACAAAGAAAAACAAATAATTTCGGTAGGCTCATTTAATCAAACTTCTTTAGGTGAGTTCGATGGTTGGCAATATGCTGCACGTGGTGAACTAGCGTATGTGTTGGGAGAGTCTCTTTTTCAGATTATTCCTTCACTTGGTTTAACTTATTCTCATGCAAGATTTGATGATTTTACTCAAAAGGGGCCTTCTACCGCCAATCAAATGATTAGTTATGATCCCATAAATATTTTGTTAGCCAGCACAGGACTGAAATTTTCGCATGATTCAAAAATAGAAAAAGCTTTATTAACTTCTGAAATTCATGCCAACCTAAGTTATGATATTATTGGCGATAAACAACATGCTAAGGCTCAATTTATTGGTTTTCCGGCTAGTTATGAAGTAGAGCACTTTTTTCTCGATAGATGGGATTACAATTTAGGGGCCAGTATCACTACTTGGGGGCAGTCAGGTTTAGGTTTTAGTTTGAGTTATGATTATAATTGGAAGAAAACAGCTCATGGCAAGTCAGGTTTTATTAGAGTGCGCTATGAGTGGTAGGTTCTGATTAGAGCGAACCCGATTTATTCGGGCTCGCCTATTATTAAGCAGGTTATTTATTAGTCAGAGAGAAAGTTCTTTTATCAGTTAAATCTGAATTTTCTATGACTATGTTCGCATGAACTAGCGGTTTAGCTTCAGCATCGTCAGTGGCTAGATTGCTAAAGATAAGCGGTTTTGGGTGAGAGATAAAAGCAGGAGATTGGTACTTTTGCAAAGAGTTAGGCAATTCAAAAAGAACACCTTCTTTGTTAATGAGCTCATTGCGAAGATCAACAATAGTAATGGGTTGTTGTTCTTTGGGCAGTGCCGTGAGATCGTGACAAACAGGTTTAATATCATTTGGTAGAGGGAAACTATATACCACATCAAAAAGCTCAGCACCTTCAATTTTAGGAGCATTTGCGTCGGTACCATATCCCCATTTGTGCAATGATTTAGTGATATTGGAGGCATGTAATGCTTGATAGAGTGCATTGGGTGTTTTTTCATCATAGTAGAGCACAATAACTTGTCTATCAGAAAAATATTGAGCCAGTGGTTCAGCCACTTTTGCTGCACGAACCGATTGATTTTCCGTAGTTTGCAATTTCATGGACTCCATGCTCTTGTCGGAGTTGACAGCGATAACTAGCGGGCAAAGTGGATTTTGTTCAGCAACGTATTTAAAACCTGCTAGTGTAGTTGGCACAATCATTTCCGCTTTGTATGCATAAGTGCCATTTGTGAAATGTGCTGTTTGACAGCCTAAATCACCGAATGCTTGAATAATGTCTGTATGAGAAGTTGACTCAATGTATCTTAAGTTTTTTAGTTCGTTTGAGTTATCTGCCATAATAGTCTCCTATTAAAAATTTTAAAATTCTGTTTTATTTTCAAACTCGCACCATTTTTCAATAATGCAGTGTCCACAATCAGGCTTTCTCGCCTTGCATATATACCTCCCATGCAAAATTAACCAATGATGTGCATCTTTTTTATATTGTTTAGGAATAATTTTAATTAGTTGTTCTTCAACAGCATTAGGTGTTTTGCCGTTTGCTAAGCCCGTGCGGTTGGCTACTCTAAAAATATGCGTATCGACTGCGACAGTTTCATGACCAAAAGCCGTATTTAAAACCACATTAGCTGTTTTTCGACCTACACCTGGCAAAGCCTCAAGGCCTTCTCTATTATCGGGCACCACACTATGATGCAGTTTAATTAACATCTCACACGTTTTGATAATATTTTTGGCTTTAGCTCTATATAAACCAATGGTTTTAATATAATCAATGAGGCCTTCTTCACCTAAAGCTAAGATTTGTTTAGGAGTGTTTGCCACAGCATATAATATTTTAGTAGCTTTATTGACCGAGATATCAGTAGCTTGAGCCGATAATATAACTGAAATTAATAATTCGAAATGAGAGTGATATACCAACTCTGTTGTAGGGCTTGGGTTTTGCTCTTCAAAAGTAGCAAATATTTTTTTAATATTGTTAGGTGTCATTTTTTTAAAATATTGGCTAACCTTTGTTGAATGCTTTGAGTATCTGTTAGGGCTAAGTGTTTTTGTATTTCGTTTTCTTGAGCCTTTTTTTCTCTTTCTTTTTGAGCACGATGTCTTGTTTTGTAAATAAGATGATCGGCTTTGCTTTTAGTTTGCTTTTCTAAAGGAACAAACTCAATGCAGCTTGTAGGGCAGGGGGGTAAACACAGTTCACATCCTGTACAAGCTTGCTCTAAAACAGTATGAAGTTGTTTAGATGCACCTATAATGGCATCAAAAGGGCATGCTGTAATGCACAGCATGCACCCAATGCAATTATCTTCGTTTATTTTAGCAACAACTAAAGTCATAAAATGTTATTGCACACGCATGCCAGGTGTTGCCCCTTCATGAGGCTCTAAAATATATAAACCAGGTGCTTTAGGATCTTTAGCTGCCAACACCATGCCTTCTGATAAGCCAAAACGCATTTTGCGAGGTGCCAAATTAGCCACCATCACGGTAAATTTGCCGACGAGTGTTTCAGGTTGGTAAGCCGATTTAATGCCAGCAAAAACTTGGCGATGTCTGCCTTCACCAATGTCTAAAGTGAGTTTTAATAATTTTTCGGCTTCGGGTACTGCTTCAGCATTAATGATTTTTGCCACACGTAAATCAATTTTGCCAAAATCATCGATGTTAATAATATCTGCAATAGGCTCAATATTATTTTGTGCAGCAGCAGCTGTATTAGCAGCGACGTCAGTTTGGTTTTGTTCTGGATTTTCTTTGGCTTCTTGCATGATGTTGTCTACCTGCTTTTGTTCAACACGAGTTAATAGAGAAGTAAAAGGATTAATGGTTTTATTCAAAAGGGGTTCGGCTAAGTTTTCCCAAGTAAATTCACCTTGATTAAAAAACTGTTCTATTTTGATAATTAAACTAGGTACCACCGGTTTTAAATAAGTGGCTAAAACTTTAAATAAATTTAAACCCAAAGTACACACTGCGATAGCTTTGGTATGAGTGTCAGATGCTTTGACAAGCGTCCAGGGTTTTTGCTGATCAACATATTGATTAGCTAAATCAGCTAAGGCCATAATTTCGCGAATGGCTTTATGATATTCACGTTGCTCAAAGCCATTAGCAATGCTCTCAGCTTGCTTAACAAAGTGATCATATAATTCGGGATTATCTAGTGTTGCACCTAGTTTACCTTCAAAATTCTTGGTTAAAATAGCCCCTAAACGGCTGCCGATATTCACAAATTTGTTGACTAAATCGGAATTCACGCGTTGAATAAAATCTTGAAAATTTAAATCGATATCATCTACGCCGCTGCCGAGTTTGGCCGCGAAATAATAACGTAAATAATCTGGGTTTAAATGATTGAGATATTGCCTTGCCGTAATAAAGGTACCACGAGATTTAGACATTTTTTGTCCATCGACTGTTAAAAAGCCATGGGCAAAAATAGCGGTCGGGGTTCTAAAATTGGCGCCCATTAACATGGCTGGCCAAAATAAAGCATGGAAATAAACAATGTCTTTGCCGATAAAATGATACAACTCTGTGGGGCTGTTTTGATTCCAATACGCATTAAAATCGACTTGGTTCTTGTCACAATAGTTTTTAAAACTGGCCATGTAGCCAATAGGTGCATCTAACCACACATAAAAATATTTATCGACAAGTCCTGGTATAGGAAAACCAAAATAGGGTGCATCACGCGTAATGTCCCATGATTTTAAACCCGCTTCAAACCATTCATCTAGTTTATTGGTAATTTGAGGTTGTAGGTGGCCGTTTTGAGTCCACTTAATTAATTTATCGGTATAATTCTCGAGTTTAAAAAAAGCATGTTCTGTTTGTTTTAAAATAGGTGTGGCACCAGATAAGGTGGACACAGGATTTTTTAATTCAGTGGGGCTATAGGTAGCGCCACACACTTCACAACTATCGCCATATTGATCTGCGGCGCCACATTTCGGACATTCACCTTTTACAAATCTATCAGGTAAAAACATGTTTTGAACCGGATCATAAGATTGTTCAATGGTTTTGGTATCGATATCTTTATTTGTTTTTAATTGACCATAAATGTGGTTAGCCAACTCTTGATTTTCAGGAGAATGTGTGGTGTAAAAATTGTCGAAAGCAATATGAAAATCTTGAAAATCTTTGGCTTGCTCTTCATGTACACGTTGTACGAGTGTTTCGGGGCTAATATTTTCTTTTTGTGCCCGAATCATAATAGGGGTGCCGTGTGCGTCGTTCCCGCAAATATGATAGCAGGTGTTAAATCTGAGTTTTTGAAACCTCACCCAAATATCAGATTGAATATATTCCACCATATGCCCCAAATGTATAGAGCCATTGGCGTATGGTAGCGCACTGGTGACTAAAATCTGGCGTTGAGAGGCATTAGGCTTATTCATGGTATGCATTATCCAATATCTAGTTAGCTGTTATTTATGTTAAAATGGCGCCTGTTTGACCCTTAATGGGTCCGGATAGTGATAGTTGACTGAGAGTTTTTATGTATAGCCAAAATCTACCCGATATCTTGCCAGACAGTTTACAGAAATTTTGCGATCCTTTCACGGGTAAGTCATTAGATAAAGTAGCAAAATTAATCAAAAGTGAGCAAGTTTTAAAACTTAGATTTGATTACCCCATCCCTGTAGACGCACAAGAAGCGATAAGAATGCAGCTGGCCGAAAAATTAAGTTTACCTGCTCAATTTGATATTTCTTGGCGAGTGGCTAGCCATCAAGTGTTACCACAAGTGCAATCCATTCCGGGTATTAAAAATATTATCGCAGTGGGTTCGGGCAAAGGCGGCGTAGGTAAATCTAGTGTTGCAGCTAATCTGGCTCTGGCATTAAGTCAAACTGGCGCAAAAGTAGGCTTGTTAGATGCTGATATTTATGGCCCCACACAACCTAAAATGTTGGGCGTAAGTGGTAGAGCAGATGTCAGTGAACAGAAAAAAATTATTCCTATCGAAAAATATGGCATTAAAACCATGTCTATAGGTTATTTAATCGATCCAGACGCACCTGCTATTTGGCGTGGTCCAATGGTGAGTTCAGCCCTGCAGCAGCTATTATTTGAAACACTCTGGGGCGAGTTAGATTATCTTATTTTAGATTTACCGCCAGGAACAGGTGATACCCAACTCACCATGGCACAAAAATTTCCTTTATCAGGTGCAGTGATTGTTACCACGCCTCAAGAAGTCGCAGTATCGGCAGCTGAAAAAGGCTTAAACATGTTTAAAAAAGTGAATGTGCCGGTTTTAGGTGTGGTGGAAAATATGAGCTACCATATTTGTTCAAATTGCCAACACGAAGATAATTTATTTGGCGAACAAGGTGGCCAAAAAATGGCAACGAAAGCCGAAGTGCCTTTATTAGCTGCTTTGCCTTTCGATAGGATTATCGGTCAAGATTTAGATAACGGCACGCCAACGGTTATCAAAACACCTAATGGTGCCATTGCTAAGCTTTATCAAAAATTGGCGATAAATACAGCAGCACAATTGTCTTTGCAACCTGTAAATTTACGCGCAAGCATTTCTGTTGTCATGAAACCTGAAGCTGAAAATTGTCCAGCCTAAGTTAATAAATTAATAAGTTAAAGGGATAAAAAATGAGTATTCGTTCAGATAAGTGGATTCGTGAAATGGCCACGGAACATCAAATGATTTCGCCATTCGTCGAAAGACAAATTCGCAAAAACACACAACAAGAAAATAAAATCATTTCTTATGGTGTGTCGAGTTATGGTTACGATGTTCGTTGTGCTAACGAATTTAAAATTTTTACTAACATTAATTCAAGTGTTGTCGATCCTAAAAATTTCGATGAGCGCTCCTTTGTGAATTTTGTCGGTGATGTGTGTATTATTCCGCCTAATTCTTTTGCTTTGGCGCGCACAGTTGAGTTTTTTAAAATTCCTCGTAATGTTTTAACCATTTGCTTAGGCAAATCAACCTACGCAAGATGCGGTATTATTGTTAACGTGACACCGCTTGAACCTGAATGGGAAGGGCATGTTACTTTAGAATTTTCAAACACCACGCCTTTACCTGCAAAAATTTACGCAAACGAAGGTGTTGCGCAAATGATTTTCTTAGCCGCCGATGAAATTTGTGAAACTTCATATGCTGATAGAGCCGGGAAGTATCAAGGGCAAACAGGCGTGACGTTGCCGTTAACTTAAATCCCCCCGTTCACCTGTACAGGCGAACTGCCCCCCTTTTTCAAAGTGGGGCTTTTATGCACACATTTCAATAATTTCAAAACAGTAAAGCCTTGTCTGTTTAAAAAGAAAAATATAAAAATTTTGTACAATAGATAATTTTTAGCTCAAAATAGCCCCACTTTGAAAAAGGGGGGCAGTCTCGGCGCAGCCGAGCGGGGGGATTTAAGGCAGTAGGTCTATTTCTCTTTAAATATGTTTTTTTAATTCTTTTAAAATTCTTTTTTTTACCATGACATTTTACCAATCTCTTCTACACTTGAAGATGCCGGCCGAATTTAAGAGAAAAGTTGAAATTAAAAAAACAGGAGAAAATCATGGATACCGCCTCAAATGACAGCATTGCCACAAAATCAAAATCACAACCACGTATTTTATTTGGAGTGGCAAAAGATATTGATGATGCAGAGATGAGGGGGGAGAGTGTTTTAAATCAACAAAGAAAAATGCTTTCTTTTAGTCAAGATGCGCTAGAGTGCTCAGCAACCAGCCCTAATATGTTTTCGGCTTCTCCTAAAACGACAAAAAAAAGATTTTCCGTTTCGAGTAGCTCTTTATCTGATTCAGCCAGCTCCTCACCAAAAAATATTCGTATCACAGAAGTTGGCGAGAAGGCAGATAGAGTCCCTTTTCAAAAGTACTCTAAAAAATAACTGGTTTATTTTATCCAGATAAACCAGTTATTTCTGCGGTGGTAATGGTTTTGCCACCGCGGGCATGCATAATTTTGGCAGGTAAATATTGCCATTCTTTAGCAAACCAAACGGTGGTGACACGATCTTTCTGAGTGGTGTTTTGTAACTTAATCGCTTGAACCGTACCCATTTTTGTTTCTAGGCTTTCTACGCCGATATATTCAAAAGTATAGGTTTTAGTTTTATCACCAGTGGCAACAGTATAGGTAATAGGTTGGCCAGGCTGTTTTGCTTTTTGTAAATCGCGTCTCACCATAAATAAGTGAGTGAGCTTGTCTTGAAAGTGCTGATCGAGCTCTAACTCGAAAGGATCGGCCTGATTTAAGCTAACAATTTTATTTTTGTTCCAGTTAAATTGAATATTGGCAGCGCGTTTTTTCTTGCCTTCATTAATATCATATTGAAATTGATAGGGTTTAATTTCGTTTTTTTCCCATGTGAACAAGCTGCTTTCAAAGGCACGGAAAGGTAAAAAACCCAAATGAGGTTCGGTGACGGCTTCAAAATAATACCGATTTTGTGAGACCTTGCTCAAACGATGAATAGACACACCGGCATCTACGCCACGCCAGGTAACTTTATATCGAGCTTCATAATTTTCAAAAGGAAAAACATCTTGGTGGCGAGCATCTTGCATAGGGGTTGCTTGTGGTTCAACGTGCGCTCTGACATTTAATGAGGCGCCATATAAAAAAATAAATAGCAATGAACCAATTAATAAATGAATTAAGGTCATTTGTCTCACTTGAGCACCTCTGAGTTTATTCCTAAAGCAAGGTTATTTATTACCATGGGATAGAGCTGATGTTCAAGTTTTAACACTTTAGCCGAAATGCTCTCTATAGTATCTTCTGTACTGACAGTCACTTTGCTTTGAGCAATAATGGGACCTGCATCGAGTTGTTCGTTTACCCAATGTACGGTTGCACCATGTTCTTTATCGCCATTGGCAATGACTTGTTTATGTGTGTGTAGGCCAGGATATTTTGGCAGTAATGACGGATGAATATTAATAATTTTATCAGGATAGGCTTGTACAAATTTGGGAGATAAGACCCGCATAAATCCAGCGAGACAAATCAAATCGGGGTTTAGCTCTGCTAATATGGCTAAAATTGCCTGTTCAAACCCAATTTTATTATTTAAAAATAATTTAGCATCTACCGTATAGATGGGCAAATTAGCTTGCTGCGCTCGTACTAAACCATAAGCGGCAGGGTTATGGCTAATCACGCCAGCAATCTGAAAGGCTGCTGGCGTGGTCAGGTTTTGAGTCGCATCGATCATGGCTTGCAAATTAGAGCCACTACCGCCAATCAATACAACTATTTTAAAAGTAGCGTGACTATTCATGTGTATTTTGAATAATCTCGCCAACAAGCCATGCATTTTCGCCGGATTGTTTTAAACTTGCCAATACAGTTTCAACATCAGATTCTGCGACACACAAAATCATGCCAATACCGTTATTAAATGTTCGCCAAAAATCATCCTCAGGAATATTGCCCCACGTTTTTAATTGCTGAAACACAGGAGGAATTTCCCAAGAGGTATAATCAATTTGAGCGGCCAGTGTTTTAGGTAAAACACGAGGTAAATTTTCAGGTATGCCACCACCTGTGATATGTGCTGCCGTTTTAATTAAATTTTGGTGCATTAATCTGAGTAATGATTTGACATAAATACGAGTAGGTGTCAGCAATACATCGATTAATCTCTGACCATCTATCATGGTATGATATAAATCAATATTGTTGACTTCTAATATTTTTCTGACCAAAGAAAAACCATTGGAATGTACACCACTTGAACCTAGGGCGATTAATTTATCACCCACTTTTACAGTATGACCATCGACAATTTTATTTTTTTCAACAATACCAACACAAAAACCGGCTAAGTCATAATCTTCACCTTGATAAATGCCAGGCATTTCGGCTGTTTCTCCGCCCACCAAAGCACAGCCTGCTTGCATACAACCTTCTGCAATACCTTGTATGACCTGCGTTGCGGTTTCAACCGATAATTTGCCTGTGGCAAAATAATCTAGAAAATAAAGTGGTTCTGCGCCGCCTACAATAATGTCATTGACACACATGGCAACCAAATCGATACCGATTTTGTCATGCAAGCCAGAATCTATGGCTAATTTTAATTTGGTGCCCACGCCATCGGTAGCGGAGACCAAGATAGGTTCTTTATATTTATCGATAGGTAATGAAAAGAGAGAACTGAAGCCCCCAATACCAGCAAGCACACCAGGTCGATGTGTGGGCTTCGCAATTTTTTTAATATTTTCAACGAGGGCATTGCCAGCTTCTATATCTACACCCGCTTTTTTGTAGGTTATTGATTCAGTCATAAAACCCTCTTAATACTTAATGACAATGTATTGAAATTGTTGCTTATTCTACCAACCCACACAAAGGCATGCTAGCATCAATTTAGGAGGAATAATCATGGATGATGCGAAGAAGATACTTACATACCTAACTATTATTGTAGGTATGTTGCTGACAGGTTATGTTGTTTTCAAACTAGCCGGTGTGCTGACTCCTTTCTTATTAGCATTTTTGTTAGCTTATTTATTTAATCCTTTGGTTAATAAACTTCAAGCACTCCATATAAAGGGTACATTCTTACCAAGACTCGTTGGTGTCCTCAGTGTTTTTTTTATGATTATTCTAATGCTTGTTATTTTAGTCGTTTGGTTGATGCCAATATTGGTTAGTCAGATATCTCTTATGATGACAGCCTTAACACATTGGTTTGTTGTGATAGAAAAAGAATGGCTGCCTTGGTTGGCACAGCATGCAAATATCAGTGTAGAGACATTTGATCTAGAGCAAGGGAAAAACATGCTAATCACCCATGCTAAGCAAGTTTCAGTGGCAATGGGGTCAATTACAACAGTTTTATTGCAATCAGGGATGAATGTTGTCAGCTTTGTAGTTCAGCTAGGCATTATTTTTGTGGTGTTATTTTATTTATTAAGAGATTGGCCTGTCTTAATGAACAAAGCTAAAGATAGATTATCTGGCAGTCGTTTTGGTCAAACTTTGATAAAAGTAGTGGCAGATTGTGACGATATTTTAACCGTTTTTTTCAGAGGTCAACTATCAGTCATGGCCGCATTAGGTCTGATTTATGCTGTTGGCTTATCATTAGTAGGGGTAAATTACGGGATATTGCTAGGATTTATGAGCGGATTGCTCAGTATTGTGCCTTATTTAGGTGGGGTAGTTGGTCTCACTTTATCTTTATTAATTGGATACCTTCAATTTCATGATTGGTCTAGTTTAATGTTGATTTTAGGTGTATTTGGTATCGGGCAGGTACTCGAAAGCATGGTACTTACCCCTTATCTAGTTGGTGACAAATTAGGCTTACATCCGGTGGCGGTGATATTTGCTATTATGGCCGGGGGTGAATTATTTGGCTTTTTTGGTGTATTATTGGCGCTTCCAGTCGCGGCTGTTATGGTGGTCTTAATAAAAGGCTTCCATCAAACTAGGGGGAATAATGACGTCGGCCCAACTGCCTTTTGAAGTATTTTTGCGTGGGGACGCTACGTTCGATAACTTTTTTCCCGGCGATTCGGTGACCAATCAAGAAGCATTGGTCACTTTGTCGAGAATTAATTCACCCTTTTCAGAAAAATATTGCTATCTTTGGGGAAGCAGTGGCGTAGGCAAAAGTCATTTACTTCAAGCGACTATTCATCGAGCCTCACAATCTCAGTTATCTGGTCTTTATTTGCCCTTGAGTCAAGAACTCATCGCGGGGCAGCAACCCCATTTGGTGTTTCAGGGGCTAGATAAACTCGATGTGGTTTGTGTTGATAATATGAATTTATTAACGGGCCCCATATGGGAAGAAGCTTTTTTTCATCTTTATAATAAAATGCGTGAAAATAATAATACACGTTTAATTATTGCAGCAACCTGTTCCCCGCAAGGAATAGGGATTAAGTTAGCAGACCTATCTTCTAGATTGGCCTGGGGGCTTACTATTCATTTAGAAGCACTTAAAGATGATGAAAAATTAGAGGCTATTCAAATGCATGCCAAAGACATAGGCATGGAATTACCAGAAGAGGTCGGACGTTATCTACTCAGTAGAGTTTCACGGAACATGTCTCATTTAAACACTATTTTGAATCAACTAAGCAAAGCTTCGATTGTCAATCAGCGAAAATTAACCATTCCTTTTGTAAAATCCATTATAAAATAAGTAACTTAGATACCAAATATCATGGTATTTGTTTTACTTTCTTTAGTTTATGACCTAATATCCGTATCTATTTTTAGTTATCTTACCTAAATTACATAATGCTGGAGTTTTAAGCATGTTTAGTCAGCTATATAGTGGGATTTCGACGATTGTCGATGGATTTTGGAAAATAGTATCTGTTGTATCTGATACACTTAGCTCCCAGGCCTCATCAAAAAAAGAGCAAAATCCAGCTGAACATCAACAGTTTTTGCAAGATTTCGAAAATAAGAAAAAAGCCGTTAACGATCTAAAGTTGCTGCAGCAAGAGAAATTAGCTGCAGTGAATGCTTTGGTTGCTAGTGCAAAAGCGACACAGCAGGAGTTGGGTAATGCGACATTATTAGTAGATAAAAAGTTAAACGAAAAACAATCTTTCATTCAGAGTGCAGAAGAATTATCTCCGCAAATAAATAGATTATCTGTAGAAAAACGAAGACAAGAACGAAAGGTTGCCGATCTGACTTTAAAGATAGAAATGAAAGAGATGACAGCAAAGGAAGCAGAATCTCTTAAGCCATCTGATCATTTTCAACAATTGCTGAATAACGCAAAGCTAATTGAGCAACGTGATTACAAACAAAAATTAGTGATTAAGCCAAAATCTAAACAAGACATATTAGAAGACAAGAAAAAAACATTAGAAGATTTAAAATTACAGCAAAAAAATAAATTAGAAACACTGAATGCCTTGGCCTTGGCTGCTAATTCAGAAATTAAACAACAAGAATTAGGTAAAGCCATATTAGCAGTAAAACAAAAATCAGCTGAAAAACAGTTTTTAACAGGAAAATCAGAAAGATTATCTGCTCAAGTAAATAGTTTGTCGATAGAAAAACAAATTGAAGAACGAAAAATAGCCGACCTAACTTTAAGGATAGAAATGAAAGAGATGGCAGCAAAAGAGGCAGAGTTTCTTAAGCCATCTGAACATTTTCAACAATTTTTGAGCAATGCAAAATTAATAGGGCAAAAAAACTATAAACAGAAACCAGGGTATGAACCAAGAGAAGATGCAAGATTAGAAGAAGCGATGGTAGAACCGGAAGTCGCCATATTCCCAGAGCAACCTATTGAACAATCTCAAACCTGTTTGTTTACAGTGCCAGAAAATAGTACCCCCAATAAAAATAATGCCCGTGCCATTTTTGCCACGGCGGCATCATTTCGCGAGCCGCGCGATAGAAAACAAACAGACTTTTTTGCAGATTTTGCTAAACCAAAAAACAAAAAGAACAAAAACAAATAAGTTAATTAACTTAATTATTTTCTTATTAACGGGCCTCAGCGCCCGTTATAAGTAAAAATTCTATTTACCTAGTTTACTTCTATTAGTTTATGAACTAAGATATATTTCTTTTTTTAATAATGACTTCTAACTAATTTTTATATCCGGAGTATGTGATATGGCTAAGCGATTTTTCAATCTTTTTTCCGAAGATTTCCAAATAGACACAAATCTATTAATAGCAGGCTCTACTTTTCTAGTGGGTACTGCTGGTGGTATCGCTTACCATACGATTACATCTGGCGTTAGTATGTTTTCTCTGTCTTTTGGTCAGGTCGCGGCATCGAGCTTGTTAGGATTTGGTGTAGTGAATGGCCTTTTAGCGGCAGGTTATGTTGGTTATAAGGGATTTAACTTTATACGTGACACTTATAACAATGCTATGGATGAAGCAAGAACAAGAATAGAAGACATAGAAGATGAATTAACAGAACCTAAAGAAGTTGAATTTGAGCCAGCAGTAGAAAAAACGCCTGAGCAATTAGAGCAAGAACAACGAGCTGAATTAAAAGCACAAGCTGAAAAAGCAGAAAAAGAAGCGGAACAACAAAAGGCAGCATTAGATAAGCTAGAACAAGAACAAGCTGAAAGACAAAAAATGTTAGAACAGCAAAGAGCTGAGGCGGAGCAACGTCAAAAAGAAGAACAAGCCAAAGCTCAAAGAGAGTTGGAAGAAGCAAAAGCAGCAGCAGAGCTCGAAAAATCAAAAACGGTAATAGAAGAAAGTTTACCTTCACATTCTGAGCTTAAAACACAAGAACACCTCTCAAAACCAGATGCCTTAAATATAAAATTAGTGCAGCAACCTGCAAAAGAATTAGTAGAAGCCAAAAAACGTGAACTAAAAGAACAGCAAAGAGCTGAGGCAGAGCAACGTCAAAAAGAAGAGGCGTTAGAAAGAGAAAAAGCTAGAAGAGAACAAGAGCAAGCAAGACAAGCTAAAATAGAAGAACAGACTAAAAAAGAACTGGAAGAAAGAAACCAACGTGAAGCTGAAAAAAGAGCCAAGGAAGAAGCAGAAGCAAAACAACGTCAATTAGAACAAGAACAAAGAGATGCTGCTCAACGTGAAAGTGAAAGAATAGCAAGAGAAAAAGAAGAAGCTAGACAAAGTGCTTTGCGTAAAGAAGAACAAGCTAGAAGAGAACAAGAGCAAGCAAGACAAGCTAAGCTAGCTGAGCAGGCTCAAAAAGAGCTTGAAGAAAGAAACAAACGTGAAGCTGAAAAAGCTCAAAGAGAGCAAAAAATAAGAGAACAACAACGTTTAGAACTTGAAAAGAGAGAAGCTAAACGTATACCTCATCACGATTCCATTAGTTTTGCAGTGAGCTATTTCAAAGAAAAGGAAACTCAAGAAAAAGCTGCAAGATTGGAAGAAGAAAGAAGAGCACAAGAAGAAGCTAAGCAAGCTGCTTTGCGTAAAGAAGAACAAGCTAAAAGAGAACAAGAACAAGCTAGACAAGCTAAATTAGCTGAGCAAGCTCAAAGAGATAAAGAAGAAAGAAATAGACTTGAAACTGAAAAAAGAGCAAAAGAAGCTGCCATCGAACAACAACGTCGACAAGTAGCGTTAGAAAAAGCTGAAAAAGAAGCAGCAGTGCGTGCAAAAGCAAGAGAAGTTGAGCTGGCAAGACATGCAGAACAACTAAAAAAAGATGAAGACGCTCGCGCAGAAAAAAGAAGATTAGAAGAAGAAAAAGCAAATAGGGAACAAGAATTATATGAGCAGCACAAATTAGCACAAGAACAAAAAGACGCAGCTCAGCGTGAAAAAGAAAAGGCAGCAAGAGAACAAGAATTGGCAAGACATGCTGCACAGCTAAAAAAAGATGAAGAAGCACGTGCAGAAAAAAGAAGATTAGAAGAAGAAAAAGCGCAACAAGAACAAGAAGCAAGACAACAACCTGTTGATGATGTTCTTCCTCAACCAGAGTTTGATAATGAAGAACTCAGTGGTGAAGACAATAGCGAAAAAGATGATAATGATAATCAAGTTGGTGTGCCTCAACCCGTTGTCTTTATCCAGTATCAAGGACGTGGTGGGCGTCAATATACTGTACCGCGTACGGCAGCTGCGGATCGTCCATCAAGAACGACAGGCAAACCAAATAGATTTGGTTTTTCATCAAAAAAATAAGTTCAAATACACGGTATTTTATAGACGGGCCCACAGTGGCCCGTTTTTTTTTTGTGTTTACATACACTCGCCAGTGAATTACGATTAACCCGCTTTATTTTATTTAGGGCTATCAGCTTAGTTTGTATCTATTTAATTATTGAGGTTAATAACTAATTATGTTTGAAAAATTATTCAATTTCTTCACTGATCCTAAGTTGAAAACGCTTTTTACAAGGATAGGAATAGCCAGTGCTATCACATTGAGTGGATCGCTATCGTATTATTATTTTAACCCCTTGGCTTTTTCCACAACCTTTCAAGGGTTCCTTTTAGGGTTTGTACCAACACTACTAGTTGGCGGCGGAGTAACAGTCGCATTTTTCTATAATGATTTGAAAAAAAGCTTCTTAGATCGCTGGAATAAGACTGTAGACAAAGCTGTTGACCTTGATGTAGAAGAAGAGCCTAAACCAGAACAAGAGCAAGAAGAAAAACTCGAAGCAGAGCCCGAAATTGTGCCAGAAGTTTCGCTTTCTGAGAACCTTGAAAATTCAGAAGAGCTAGAACCATTCAAAGA
>CAYSTH010000039.1:0-11681 GCA_964433995.1 uncultured Francisellaceae bacterium
CCGTTTGGATTGCATTCATGTGTATGTTCTTCTTTTGTGTGATGTCTCAAGTGCATTTGCTTTATATTCCCAGTGATCTTGATACACGTCATCATGCTTATTCGCAGTTGCTGTCTTCCGCACCTCGCATCTTATTTGCCTCTCTGAGCGTGTATTTTTTCATTCAACATTTATCGGTTGCCTTATTTAGCTACTGCAAGAAAAAATTTGCGCGTATACCCCTTTCTTTGATTATTTTGAGCTGTTTGTTAATCACTCAATTTTTAGATACCTTCTTATTTGGCTTTTTGGGTTTATATGGCCTTGTTGATAAAATTGACGAAGTCATTCTCGTTAGTTTCGGAATCAAAATGCTGGTTATCTTGATCAGCGTTCCTTTTGTAGAATTGTCTTCTTTACTTAATTATCCCTCTAAAAATGAAGTAGCATCATGAAACCTTATTTTAGTTTTGAACTATTACATCAGTCCAAAAAATCACGTGCTCGTGTCGGACGCATTCATACACCTCACGGTATTATTGACACACCGGGTTTTGTCGCAGTGGGCACCAATGGTTCGCTTAAAGCCTTATCAAATGTGGATATCGATAAACTGGGCTTACAACTCATGTTTTGTAATACCTATCATATGCTGCTGCAACCTGGTACCGAGACGGTAAAAAAAGCCGGTGGATTGCATCATTTTATTAACCGTAAAAACCCGATTATTACCGATTCGGGTGGCTTTCAGGTATTTAGCCTGGCCTACGGTGGTGTGGCCAGTGAGCTGAAAAGCGCGGGCAATAAAAAATCCGATGGTCACGTTTTAAAAATTACTGAAGATGGCGTGACCTTTCGCTCATACCGAGATGGCGCAAAAATTACCTTAACACCTGAAAGTTCTGTATTGGCCCAAAAAAATCTGGGTGCGGATATCATCATTCCATTGGATGAGCTACCGCCCTATCATTTTGATCCCAAAAAACTCAAAAAATCACTTGATAGAACACACCGCTGGGAAAAACGTTCCCTTGATACCCATTTAGCACAACCCAATCAACAAGCGATGTATGCTGTCGTACACGGCGGCGTAGATATGAGTTTACGATCTCTGAGTGCAAAATTATTATCTGATTTACCTTTTAATGGTTTTGCGATTGGCGGTAGCCTTGGCAAAAATAAAGAAGAACTTGTCGAAGTGGTTGATCATACCGTGCCATTACTGCCACCAGAAAAACCAAACCACTTATTGGGCATTGGTGACTTAGAATCGATTGAACGCTGTGTGCCATTAGGTATTGATACTTTTGATAGCTCCTACCCTACAAAAGCCGCAAGACATGGTGTATTGTTTACCGCTGAAGGTAAAATGAAAATCACCAAAACAAGTTACGCTAACGATTTTGAACGGGTAGAAAAAGATTGCCCCTGCTCTACATGTGAAAATTACTCTAGAGCTTATTTAAATCATTTATTTAAAGCACATGAACCTACCGCGCACACGCTCGCTTCTGTGCATAATGTGGCTTATATGATTAGATTAATGGCAAATTATAGAGAAATGATTTTGAGGGATGAGATTTAAGGGATTTGAAATGAAAGGGTCGGCACAGGAACCAGCCCCTACAAAAATCGCCGTTTTTAATTTGCATCATCATTTCATAATAACACCTCGTTAGGCTGCTCCCTTAAACTTAAAAAAGATTAAGGAAACCTTTTCATGCCTACAAGAAACCGTGTACTTGCATAAAAAATCCTTATTTTGTATATTATTTCTTTGACATATCTCAAAATGAGATATATACTTATTTTAAGTAAGGTACTAACTATAAATGCATGTTATCAGCAAAAAGAAAATTCTTGAGGCAACTGTTCTTTTTCCTGAATCTGCTTCGGCCTTAGAAGGCTGGTATAGAGTGATTAGTAAAAATACCTTCAAGAATCATGCAGAATTAAAAAAGACTTTTGGTACTGTTGATAAAGTAAATAATCTGTATGTTTTTAATATTGGTGGCAATAAAATTCGACTGATTAGTAGTATTCATTTTAATCGACAACGAATTTATATTCGCCATGTTTTGAACCATAAAGACTATGACAAAGCTAAGTGGAAAGAATAGGAAAGTAGTAATGAAACATTCTGCCGTATTATTAAACAACGATTTAGTCCAAGCAACAAAACATTGGAAATTTGTCGCACCTATTCTCTCCTATCCTAAAAATGATGCTCAGTATAAAACGCTCACAAAAACGTTAGAGCAATTATTAGATATTGTTGGCGAAAATGAAAAACATCCACTCATTAGCTTAGTCGATGTGATAAGCAACTTTATCGAATCTTATGACAATCAACACTTTCACATACCGGAAGGCACTGGCATAGATGCATTAAAATATCTGATGGATGTTCACCATCTTAACCAATCAGATTTATCTGAGTTAGGATCACAGGGTGTTGTATCAGAAATCCTAAAAGGAAAACGAAATTTAAATCTAAGACAAATTAAAGCCTTGTCAAAACGTTTTAATGTCACTGCTTCTACATTTATCAGCGATTAATTTTAATGATGAAAGAGCCGGCACAGGGACCGGCCCCTACATTGGATTGCGCCAATCAATGATGATACAAATTCAAAACTGCGATTTTCGTAGCAACGAACCCTCTTCTCGTACAAAGGCTCTCTCAAAATTATCGATTAATCACTTCTAGAAAATCTTGCTGAAATCGTTTTGCATTGGCATTAAGAGCCACTTGAACATAATGACCTGAATGATGATCGACTACTATTTGACCCGATATTTTGGGATCACCATATTTGATAGTAAGAGGCAATTGTTTAAAAGAGCCTAATCCCTCATCAAGTGCCAGTGCCACTGTAAAACTATCCCAAAAACAATATCCAGTATCTCCTTGTGATTGAATACGTTTGGCAATTGCTGTATGGATAAATTCGGCTATTCTGGTTTTTTTGATGTGCTTTAACTCATTCATAAATTTTCGATTTAAGGGCACTGTATCTGTTGCATCTAGCAAAACAAGCTTGAATGGTATACCACTTTCCATCACTTTTTTGGCAGCAAGTGGATCGGCATAAAAATTCCATTCTGCTACGGTGTTTTGATAATACTGTGGATCGCCATAATAAATATTCCCTTTGACACTGACTGCACCACCCATGCTGACAAGATATTTGATTTTATTTTTAAAATGAGGATCTCGCTCTAACAAATTCGCCATCGTCGTCAGTGGTCCTAAAGTAATAATAACCGGCTTAATGCCTAATTTAAGTTGTTTTTCCACTGCTTCTTGAATCACAGTTTCTGCTGGTATAGATAATGGTCTTCTAGAAGATAAAGGCAAATTGATGCCTCCTAATGTATCGGCCTCTTTACGCCACTTACTCGGAAAAGAGGCTACATATTTATGCGTATATGCTTGACCGCAAGCAACCGGAATTTTTTTATTGGCCATTTTGCTAGAGAGATCAATTAATTTATTCACATTGTTCATGCCCGCCTGGCAATGTGATTGACCTGTAATAGGAAGCGTGATGGCTAAAACATCAACATCTTTGCGGTTTAATAAATATAATATTGCCGACCAATCATCCACCCCCATATCAGTATCGATAATCACAGGGATTTTCTGATTAAAAACAGTAGAAGCGCCAATAGGTAAATGTGCTTTACCTGCGCTAGCAAAAGTTAAACTACTAAAAAAACAAAATTGTAAAATACAGGTTACATAACACAGAAATTTGGCTACATGTAATTTTTTTGTCACGACTCGTACCCCATTGCCTACGTACCACACTATCTTCTGGATGCCGCGAACAAGTCGCGGCACGTAGAGAGGAGAGATATGACGCTTTTTTTTCATTATTATGATTATTTTTGTATTTATTAATTTTTTAATCATTTCATCATAATTTTTATTTTATACAGAAAATTTCAGACAGGTTTTATTATGTTACTGCTAGAGAAGCTTTTCAAGGTCTATGCTGATTATATTTTTTATTTTATTTTTGATATAAAAAAACGGGAGCCTAGACTCCCGTTCTAACTTAACTGAACTCACTAATAAGCAGTTGCTTAGAAGTTTGCGCCAGACCATTTGAATTCTAAGTATGGTCCTTGGCGAGTGAATGGAATGCCGCCTGCTGAACCACCTGCACCAGCTAAACCACCCTGAGCAAATCTAGCAGTATCGATAATCACAGGGATTTTCTGATTAAAAACAGTAGAAGCGCCAATAGGTAAATGTGCTTTACCTGCGCTAGCAAAAGTTAAACTACTAAAAAAACAAAATTGTAAAATACAGGTTACATAACACAGAAATTTGGCTACATGTAATTTTTTTGTCACGACTCGTACCCCATTGCCTACGTACCACACTATCTTCTGGATGCCGCGAACAAGTCGCGGCACGTAGAGAGGAGAGATATGACGCTTTTTTTTCATTATTATGATTATTTTTGTATTTATTAATTTTTTAATCATTTCATCATAATTTTTATTTTATACAGAAAATTTCAGACAGGTTTTATTATGTTACTGCTAGAGAAGCTTTTCAAGGTCTATGCTGATTATATTTTTTATTTTATTTTTGATATAAAAAAACGGGAGCCTAGACTCCCGTTCTAACTTAACTGAACTCACTAATAAGCAGTTGCTTAGAAGTTTGCGCCAGACCATTTGAATTCTAAGTATGGTCCTTGGCGAGTGAATGGAATGCCGCCTGCTGAACCACCTGCACCAGCTAAACCACCCTGAGCAAATCTAGCATAAGCACCACCTGTTGCACCATATTCAAATGCATCTGTGTAATGCATCAACATGTAACCTAAACTAGTAGATAATGTGCTCTTGTTGCATAAACGATGATCCCAGCCAATTGCTAACTTAGTAATCATTTCAGCAGAAACACCTTTGACTTTTTCACGATCGAATACTTCCGCACCTAATTTAGAAACAAACTTAGTTTCTGAATAAAGCAAACCTGCTCCAGCATAAGCTTGAATATTAAATCCAGTTCTGTTGTTTCTATGCGTATAATGTTTAACAGTTACATCGAAGAATGGACCAAAGCCTTCAAAATCAGCTTCTTGAATAAGCGATACAGAAGCTGCACCATCATTTTGTGTAGCAGTAAAATCTCTGTCTACATCAATCCAAGATAAAGCTGCACCTAAATCTACAATCGATTTTTTGCTGTGGTTTACACGATGACGCATACCCAACTTAACAGAATCAGCTTCAATATCATATTCACCAAATGAACCGGTAGCTGTTGCACCACCACCAGGGATTAATAAATCTATTTGTCCACCAACTGCTGTATTTAAGGTTGAACTTTCATCTGTTTCAAAGTGATCATAATCTAAAAATATGCGAGTCCAAGGTGTGTTTACCAAACGATGCTCTAAACCAAGCGCCCAATCCAACTTCTCTTTAGTACCTACAAAATGAACATATCCAGGATTAGCAGCACCAGGAGCTGTCTTTGTTGCCGCAAAATCAAAACCATGTTGATTTGGCTCAGTAAATGTAATTGTACCTTTTACAGCAGAGCTATCTACCCAATTATGGGCATAAGCAGGAATAGACACCACTCCAGCAGCTAGGAGGGATACCAAGGTTATGTTGCGAACAGTTTTCATGCGTTTCGTCCTTTATATAACACATAACGAAGGGTGGATTGCAGTCAAAAACCAACGCAAACCGTACAACCCCTCAGCCGTTTAACTTAAAAATTCTAAATTTACATTATCCACCTGGTGTGACTACCAACAGGTGCATACACAATTTAGTTTTAGGATGAAGGTATGTTGTTAGTCAAGAAACAAAATATAATTTTCTTTCTAACTTGAGAAAAAAATCCCCCCGTCTGCAGAGGCACCCTCACCCGCCTCTTGTCTGCGCTTTGCTACGACAAGAGTCACCCTCTCCCGCGAAGCGGAAGAGGGATAAGAAGAAAATCGTGCTTACCTTTAAGTATTTGCTAAGAGCTTGGTCAATATGATTAATTTTTAGTTAATTACCAAGTTAAATACAGTTGGTGGTTCAATACCCTCTTCCGCTTCGCGGGAGAGGGTGGCGAGGCAAAGCCGAGCCGGGTGAGGGAATTTTAAAAATACAGAAAAAGCCTAAACAAGCCAGAAAAAATTTATAAAATAAGAGAAAAAAGGAAGGTAAATAGGGTCACATGGTGGGCCGTGATGGATTCGAACCATCGACCAACGGATTAAAAGTCCGCTGCTCTACCAGCTGAGCTAACGGCCCATGTGTGTAGACGCAGAATAATACCGAATCTACAGAAAATCGCAAGCATTTAAATCAATTATTTATTTGCTTGCTTTATAACTATATTTACTTAATCGAAGCTTGGTCTGTTACTATCTTTATTTGTTGCTGTATTGTCTGGTTGTAGTCCTAAATTCGCTGTAGAAGGCTCTACAGATGGCGTTACTCGGCTCATCACAACTGGAACAGGTCTTGGTTGCAAAGCTTCTTGAGCGGCCTCTTGTGCTGTTTTTCCTGGAACAGGACAACGACTATAGTGAGCTTCTAACGCTAACCTTCTTTTTTCGAGCCTTTCAGCTTCTTTTTGAGCTGCTACATTTTGAGGATCGCCGGCATATTGATTGTTAGTAAATTGACCTAAGTTAGGTTCGTCCGTTAAGCGATAACCTTTATCACCTGTTGCATCTAGTCTTTGCTCTTCTAAAAGGGCTTCTTGTTTTTCACGTTTAGCTTTATCTGCTCTATTTTTGTTATGATCTTCTGGCCACCAAGTTTCGTAGATACTGCTAGCACCCTTTTGTACAGCGCCTAATGCGCCAATCACACCATATGGCAAGGCCCAGCCTGCCCAAGATAATTTTACTGCGTAGGATAACGCGATGGCAGGTTGTATGCCGCATAAACAACCAACCAGAAAAGCACACGACGGCGCCCCCACAGACAGGATTAAACGCATCGGAAATGCCTTGTTAGCATCAGCAAAACCCGTGCTGGCAACTGTCATGGCATAAAATTGTAAATAGCGTAACAGGTTACCTTTAACAGTGTGTCCCTGCTTAGAGGTATAATCTAGAATCTTTGCTTTAACTGATTCAAATTCAGGATTATTGAGTTTTAGCTCCAAATTATTCAGATCGCCAATATCCTTTGGCAATGCACTTTGATGCACTTTCCCCGCTAGGTCACGAGCGATATAGTTCCCATCCTCTGATAAATAAAGTTTGTATGGCTCTGCATGGTTAGAATTCTTATCTCGCAAATCTGACATCAGGACTAAATCATAGCCATTAATTTCATCGTACTCTTTTTTCTTGGTTTGTTTTAAGCTATTTAACTGTTGATTAACCACTTTATATTGCTCGTTGAAAACCTGAACAAGATTGGAAACAAATAAAAGGCCTATAACCGTACCTACCGTGTAAGGTAACATGGCTGAAGTGAATAAACCGCCTAACACAGGGATCTTTGTGGCCATCTTCAAAATTGGATAAGAAAAATTTTTACTCAGATCAATCGCTATTTTTGCTAAGGAATATTTTGTTGGATCGAGTAACTCAATCATTCTGCTGCCAGCCCATTCGACAAACGTAGGCACACTAAAAAACCGTTCGATAACTTTAGGTACAAGTGGTAGCCATCCAACCTGAATGCCCGCGGCAAGCGCCCAATAACAAGCAATTAATCCGACTTGCAGGGTTTTAGCGCCGTTCGCTCCTAAATTAAGGAGAGTGGTGATGCCATTTACGGTTGCATTTCCAAGATCTTTAAAATTTTTAGTTAACCTACTTAATTCTTGACTGAAATCGGTCATCTACTGCCCCATGTCGTACCGCGCCTAAAATATGAGTTCACATTCTAAGTTTTTTTTGGGAAATAGCAAGAAAATGCGAGCTATACCGTTCATCGCAGAACTTCAGTTCGAGGTTATATTTTAGGGTCGGGCAGCACCTTCTCCCGCGGTCGCTTACGCTGCGGGAGAAGGGATAAAGCCAGATTGTGCAGCGCCCCCAATTCAAGACACTTGCTACACTATCGAGTCCAATTGCTGATTCACCCGACGATTGTGACAGATACGTTTAAATCTTAGTTATGCCCTGATGATTGTTGAAATGGCTCGATGCGGTTTTATCCCTTCTACCGCAATGAAGCGTAGCGGAATGTCCGCGGGAGAAGGTGCTCGACGTCGTAGACAGGAGAGCGGATGAGGGTTCTTATTTTTTAGGTTTCAACTTACGAAGATATTGCTCAGCTTGCTTAGCTGCTGACGTACCAGGATATTTATTTTTCACTGCAGTAAAGTGTTTAATCGCCAATTTGTTATTGCCACGTGCGTAGGCAATATAGCCTATTTTAAATAAAGCCTCGCTGACTTTAGGGCTCTTAGGATAGTGAGCGACTATCTGATTAAAACTTTCTGTTGCTTCGTCATATTTGCTTTTAACAATATAAATTTCACCCATCCAAAAATACGCAGTCGGCGTATAAGTGCTATTTGGGTAAGTTTTGATTAATTGGCTGAAGGCTTCAACAGAGGCATCATATTGCTTGGCTTGAGCCAAACTATAGGCTTTATGGTAGAGCGTTTTTTCGTCATCAACGGTTGTTTTAGTCTCAGCAACCGCAGTGCCAACAGACACGGCTGTTGCCGGATTGTCTTTGCCTGGTTCTGGCTGCACAGCTGTTTCGGTTTTAACAGCGGCTTGCGCTGCAATAACTGTTTTTAGCCGATTATCTAAATCTTGATAGTTATCTAATGTTTGCTTAGATAATTCTTGAAAACGGTGTTCTTGTATTTCTAGTTTGCCTTGGAGTTCTTGTACTTGCTGTTGTAATTGATCCAATCTTGCAGCTGGGGTATCGGGAATGGCAGCTGGGGCAGATGGCTGAAGGGCATGATCTTCTTCTAGCAACTGCATGGGTTTGTCTGGATGTCTGGATACGACTTCGTCAGAATCAGTATCATGCGTATTACGGCTTTCAACAGCTGGCAAGTCATCGTCATAAGCCAATACATGTTGAATAGGTAAGACACAGCCTGTGAAAATAAGGGCACAAAATAAAGTGGTTAATCTGTTCTTCATTTATGTCCCCTTAATAAAAATAGGCTGTGTCTTTAAAAAAAGCGCTTAGTTTCTTTCGTAAGCTAATACGGCACGACGGTTTGCACTCATGGCAGACTCGCTGTTACCAGTCACTTCAGGTTTTTCTTGACCAAAGCTCACGATGTCATATTGTTTAGAGCTGACACCTTTGGCATTCATGATTTCACGTACTGCTTTAGCACGGCGCTCACCTAAACCGATATTGTATTCGCGAGAACCTTTTTCATCGGTATGGCCTTCAATACGAACATGAGCTTCAGGATGTGCTTTAAGATATTCTGCATGGGCATTAATCGCTTCATAGTCTGATTGAGCCACATCAAAACGGTCAAAACCAAAACGATAGACGCGTTGCGCCATGAGATCGCGTGTTTTGCTGTCCCAATTTTCTTCACCACGGAAACGAGTGATTTCTTCTGCACCATCTGTGCTGACAGAAGCTACTTCGTCTACCCCTGTTGATTTATCTTTTTTGGGTGCTTTCGATGCACAACCAGATAATCCTATTGCTAAAACTGTGCTCATAAAAAGTAAGCTTAAATTTTTGGTTAACATTGCTGTAAATCCTTCTGACTAATTATATTGATTTAAATAAGGCGACCATGCTGGCTCTTGCACCATTCCTTCTCTTGCTGGTAACCGCAGTTTACCTCGACCAGCTAATGATACCAAGCCTAGAACGCTTTGCCCTCTAGACTTTGTTCCATACAGTATCATATCTCCGTTCGGGGACAAACTGGGGGATTCATCTCCACCTGACTGCGTTAATGCTGTGAGCTCTCCAGATTGTAGATGTTGTTTCGCAATTTTGAAAATACCGTCATCTCCTCGATGCTGCATGATCAAATATTGACCATCCGAAGTAATAGATGGCTTAGCGTTATAATCTCCTTTGAAAGTGACACGCATAATTTTGCCGGCACCATCTGCACTTGTGCGATAAATTTGAGGGCCGCCCCCTCTGTTAGAGGTAAAAAATATGCTGCCTCCTCTTGGATCCCAAGTGGGTTCAGTATCGATACTATACCCTTGCGTTAAGCGTTTTAAGGTATGGCTAGATAAATCAACAGTATAAATAGCTGGACTACCGTCTTTAGATAAGACCAAAGCTAACTGGCGACCATTGGGTGACCAACTAGGTGCACCATTAATACCAGGAAATTGCGTGATTTTTTCTCGGCGACCCGTAAAAACTTCAAGCACATAAATTTGTGAACGTTTACGCTCAAAAGACACATAGGCTATTTTTTTACCATCGGGAGACCAAGAGGGTGACATAATGGGCTCTAAGCTTTTAACTAAGGGTTTGGCGTTATACCCATCAAGATCAGACACCTCTAAAGTATATTCTTTTCTTTTGCCATCCCCATAAGGCTTGACCAAAACATAAGCGATTTTGGTTGAAAAAACACCCTTAAGACCGGTCAACTTTTCAAATACCAAATCGCTGATATGATGTCCTAATGCTCTCATATCTTTTGGCGCAATATCATAAAAGACTTTGGACATTAATTTGCCTGGCACTGCTTGAGCATTAGGATTATCACTTGCCGCCACTTCTGAACCTGCGCTTGACTCACTAAAGACATCTAACAAATCCACTTGCACTTGATAACGGCCACCGGTATTTTTGATTTCACCAATCACCACATTTTCTACTTTTTTTTGTTGCCATTCTTTTGCAGGGTATCTTGCCAAAGTAGCGATACTGCCGCTTGGCAATAAACTTGAGGCAATAGGGCTAAATCTGCCCGATAATTTTAAATCTTGAGCAATAATATCGGACAAACTTTGTGCATCATCAGCTCCCTCCGATTCACCCGCAAAAGCAGGAATAGCAATGGGTACGGCACCCGCCTGACCTTCGGTGATTTCAATACGGATTCTGGCTTGGGCCGTCCCTAATGCCATGCTTAGCATAAAAATAGGTAGCCAAAAAGCAACATATTTTATTTTCATGATTTATGCCCCTGGATTAAAAGAAAATTCGAATTGTTTAAATTGATTGCGTGCCATTTCATTTTTAGGAATGGGCAAAGGTGATGCTTTTTTCACCGCAATCTCTGTTGATCTATCAAAGGCTACGTTCCCACTACTTTGAATCACTTTTGCGTCAAGCACATCACCTTGGGAAGATGTTCTAATTAAGACGAGACACTTTAAACCACTGATGTTGGTATCAATAGGTTGTCGCCAATTTCTTTTAACTTTGTTCGCAAGTGCCACCATATATTGATTGATTTCAGATTGCATAGCGGCCGAAGCGGCGGCTGATGCCTTAAGTTCGGTATCGTGTTCTTGTAATTTTTTTTGTAAATCATCTTGTAAGCTTTCTTGTTTAAAAGCCTGTTCAAGAGATTGTTCTGCCATTTTTTTTAATTCGTTTTCGCGTTTTTTATCTGGCTTAGGTGGTTTTTTTTCTGTTTTGATTTCAACAATATTTTTAGTGACGATTTCTGGCTCGGGTTCGGGCTTAGGTTCAGGTTTGATTTCGGGCTTCATGTCGAGCTTGGGTTCTATTTTTTGCTCGATTTTTTTAGGCGCAGGTTTTGAAGTCGCGCGATTGAGCATAAGACT
>CAYSTH010000039.1:11781-15391 GCA_964433995.1 uncultured Francisellaceae bacterium
GCCTACTGAACCTAAAAAAGACAAACTTTGGCTTAAATATTGTTCTTCCCTATTTAAGGCAACACGTAATGCTCTCTCAACAGATTGTAAAATCACCGCTGGTGTGTGCACTTGCTTTTTGACCTTTAAATATTCTTTAAATCCCGATTTAATAATATTTTCCATGCCTGTTAAGGTTTCACGTTTTTGCGCTAAATAATCGTACAAGCGGTTTAAATCGCCCTGTTGATAAATTTGGTTAAATTTCTCGAGCGCTGAGCGGCTTTTTTTCAGGGTACTGCGACGCTGAAAAATAAGTGTCCATGAAGAAAGAGAAATAAATAATAACACCAACATCACAAGCTGAACCACAATACTGGCATCTGTGACTAATTTTGTTAATGATAAATCAGCGCCCACTTTCTAACCCCCGTTTTAACTCTATTGGCATTGGAATGGGTTTAAATTTGCTATCGACACAAGCCAATTTGACACTGGCTTTGGCAAAACAAATGGATAAATCTGGATTCCAAATTTCTTGTTCAAAAATCATTGAGGCACCTCGAATCGTTTGTGTTCGGGTACGTACTCTTACCTCATCCCCTAATTGGGCAGAACGAAGATAGCTTATTGTTAGCTCACTAACAACTAAATTAATCCCTTGCTCTGTTATCATAGTTTGGACTGGAAACCCCAAACTCAGCAAATAATCTGCCCTTGCTCTATCTAAATATTTTAGATAATTAACATGATATACCACGCCTTGAAGATCGATTTCTTCTAAATAAACCTGATAACGACTATCGAATACAGGCGAATGTGAAAACATGCTCAAGAAACATCCCCTATTTTTTCTATTTCACCACTGGCAAATTTATCAGGTACTGCTAACCCAAAATGTAAATAAGTTTGTTGACACAAAATTCTGCCTCTGGCTGTACGTGCAATAAAGCCTTCTTGCAACAAGAAAGGCTCTACAATATCTTCAATAGTGTCTCTCGATTCACCAATGGCTGCCGCGATGGTTTCCACCCCCACAGGCCCACCTGCAAATTTCTCTAAAATCACTTTTAGAAATTTTCTGTCTAACAAATCTAAACCCTGTTTATCTACCGCCAGCATAGATAAAGCTTGCTCAGCCAGTGCCTCAGAAATGGTACCATTACCTTGGGTTTGTGCTACATCTCGTACACGTCTTAGTAATCGATTAGCAATGCGAGGTGTCCCTCTCGAGCGTTTCGCAATTTCATTAGCGCCTTCTAGAGAAATAGGCACGCCTAATAACACAGCCGACCGTGTCACAATATGGGCTAATTCGGCTTTTAGATAAAACTCGAGTCGAGCGCTAATCCCAAATCGGTCACGCAAGGGCGAGCTCAGCATGCCGGCTCGCGTGGTAGCACCAATCAATGTAAAAGGCGGAATATCTAATTTCAAGGAGCGAGCAGCAGGCCCTTCCCCTACCATTAAATCGATTTGATTGTCTTCCATTGCTGGATATAAAACTTCTTCGACTGTCGGCGATAATCGGTGAATTTCGTCGATAAACAATACATCATGAGGCGACAAATTGGTTAACAATGCGGCTAAATCGCCTGCCTTTTCTAAAATCGGTCCTGAAGTAGATTTAAACCCCACGCCCATTTCATTGGCAATAATTTGCGCCAAAGTGGTTTTGCCCAAACCTGGCGGACCAAACAGCAAAACATGATCGAGGGCTTCATGACGATTTTTAGCTGCTTCAATAAAAATACCTAATTGCTCTCGTATGGGTTGCTGGCCTACATATTCTGCCAACGTTTTAGGACGCATGGCTTTGTCATAAACCCTTTCATTAGGCTCGGCATGTTGGCTCATCACTCTGAATTCATTTTCTTCCATTATGCTTTTAGGCCCTTTTTAAGCGCGAGTTTAATAAGTTCGGTGCTAGATAATTCGCTGTCATAAACTGACTGAATATTTTTTTGGGCTTCTGATAATTTGTACCCCAACGCCACTAAGCCTGAAATGGCTTCTTCTTTAGGTTGTGCACTTATCAAAGCCACCTGTGTTTTATCTTTGACACGGCTACTGTCAGCTTGAGATTTGACTTTATCTCTTAATTCAATCACCAAACGTTCGGCCGTTTTTTTACCAATACCGGGTACAGCAGAAATCGCTCTGGTATTTTCATTTAATACATTATCCATCACTTCCTGGGTCGTTTGAGCAGATAAAATGGCTAGCGCAATTTTGGGTCCCACGCCATTTACTTTAAGTAACAGCTTAAACATGTTTTTATCTTGCAGATCGGCAAAGCCAAATAGTAAATTGGCGTCTTCTCGAATCACTTGATAAATATAAAGCTTAACGGTTTGTCCAATCAAAGGTAACTGATATACCGTCGTCATCGGCACCATGACTTCATAACCCACCCCTTGTACTTCAATAATCAGCTCTGGGGCGTTAAGATAACTTAGTGTTCCGGTTAGTGTTCCTATCATTTATTTTTACTCACTATCCCTTTTGTAATAATGGCACATGGTAAGCATGACAGAGCGCAATGGCCAATGCATCTGCGCAATCTGCTTGAGGAAGTTTATTCAGATTTAACACGGCTCTCACCATTTGCTGAATCTGGTGCTTTTCGGCGGCACCATACCCCACTACCGTTTTTTTAACAAGCCTAGGTGCATATTCAAATACAGGGATGTGATGTAAGCTGGCGGCAGCAATCGCCACACCTCTTGCATGACCTAGCTTAAGCGCTGATTGTACATTTTGGTGAACAAATACTTGTTCGATAGCCATCACAGTCGGTTTATGATATTCGATGATTTCTATTAGACGACTAAACAACTGACCTAGTCTTTTAGGGAAGCTAGTTTCCAGTAATCGAATGGCCCCCCCATCAAGGCAAGTCATTAATTTGACATTTTCTACCTCAAGAATGCCATAGCCTGTGATTCTTGAGCCAGGATCGATGCCTAAAATTTTCATCCTTGAGCTTACCTCGCTTGCAACCCCCACCCTAACCCTCCCCCGCAAGCGCGGGAGGGGACAAGAAATTTAGTGCCAATAATTTTTATTTTATTATTCTCAAACATCCCCCCGCTCTTTCTCGCTGCGCTCAAAAGACCGACCCCCTATCAAAGGGGGTGAAACCAGAGCGATGTTTCAGCGCCCCCTTTGATAGAGGGCCGACTTATGAGCAACGCGAATAAGGCGGGGGGATGTTGGTTTTACAGCTTCGCCGCAACCTCGTCTGAAATATCTACGTTAGAATAGACTTCTTGAACATCATCTAAATCTTCGAGCATTTCTAGCATTTTAATAATAGTCGGCGCTTGGGTATCATCGACTTCTATATAAGTGGCTGCAACCATGGTAACTTCAGCAGATGCGGGCTTAAGAGCATTGCTGTTAAAAGCATCCATTAATTTACCAAAATCTTCTTGAGAGCAAGTCACATTTAGATCACCTGAATCTTCATTGGTGATATCCAAAGCGCCCGCTTCTAAAGCTACTTCCATGATTTTATCTTCATCAGAACCTTCAGGAAAAATAAATTGCCCGACTTTGGAGAATAAATAAGATACTGAACCATCTGTGCCTAAATTACCACCACATTTACTAAATGCATGGCGCACTT
>CAYSTH010000040.1:0-15345 GCA_964433995.1 uncultured Francisellaceae bacterium
GAGCGTTTTGTAATTCTTTTTCCATAATTATTGTAAAAAGGAGGTAGTAAAAAAATAATATAAGAGGTTTCTAATATGCTAATCCATCGTTTAATAGTGGTAACCGAAACACCTAAATCAGAAGCTAACCCTGTATAATTAAGCTGTTGGCTAACCTGTGCTGCTAATAACTTTATTAAATTATTCAGATCTTTTATATTACCAATATTTAAAAGTTGCCTAACATCTTTTTCTAAATAAGTTGTTAAATAAGATTTATACCAATCATCTGAATATTTAAATTGCCTTTTAATTAATTCGGGGTAACCTCCTTTATATAAAGATTGCGCTCTAGCTTGTTCAGGCATTTCTGAATATTGTAAAGGCAATAATGTTAATAATCCTATGCGACCAGCTAAAGATTCTGTAATGGATTTAATCATGGTAAACTGAGTTGATCCCGTTAGAATAAATTGCCCATACTCATCACGATTTTTATCTACGATTAACTTTATTGCATCAAAAATTTCAGGGACTTTTTGTACCTCATCAAAAATGACCTTATTTTTATAACGCTTCATAAAACGATTAGGATCATGATGAAATTGTTCAACCATGTCACGATCATCAAACGTAACATATGTAAACTCATCCTTCAGTTCTTGTGTCAGCAGGGTCGATTTACCCGCTTGCCTTGGCCCGGTTATGGCCACAACAGGGAATGCTTCTAAATACGCTCTTAAATGTTGTGCCAAATTTCGATGATAATATTCCATTGGATTCCTTGGTCTTTTCAATTTTTGCGCAAATCAACTATTGAATAATAGTATTGCGCAAAATCAAAATTTTGACAAGCCATATTTGTTGCAATTGCACGATTTTTGGAGAGTCCTCTTAAAGATAATTTAATGCTTCTTGCAAGCTGTTGACGCCAATCACTTCAATATCAGCAATAGCATCTTTTTTAGGCATATTGGCTTTAGGCACAATGGCGCGTTTAAAGCCATGTTTTTGTGCTTCTCGAATTCTTTCTTGACCACCTTGTACAGGGCGGATTTCTCCTCCTAAACCAATTTCACCAAATACGACTAATTCTTGGCTCAGCGGTTTATTGCGCAAACTAGATACCATCGCAAATAATACGGCCAAATCAATGCCTGTTTCTGTGATTCGCACACCACCCACTACATTAATAAAAACATCTAGGCTGTGAATAGAAATACCTGCATGGCGATGCAATACCGCCAATAACATGCCTAAGCGATTATTTTCAAATCCTACTGTGACACGTCTTGGATTGGCCAATGGCGTTTCATCGACCAAGGCTTGTACTTCGATGAGCAATGGTCTGTTTCCTTCCCATGAAACTAAAATATTACTGCCGGGTACCACTACTTTATCGCGAGATAAAAAAATGGCTGAAGGATTATTCACAGCTTTTAAGCCTTTATCTGTCATGGCAAATAACCCTAATTCGTTTACTGCGCCAAAACGATTTTTAAATGCTCTCACGACTCTGAAACGAGAATCTTTTTCTCCCTCAAAATACAATACGGCATCAACCATATGCTCTAATACACGAGGACCTGCAAGTGCGCCCTCTTTGGTAACATGCCCTACGATAAAAATAGATGTGCCTGTTCGCTTAGCGTAACGAACCAAATAAGCCGCCGATTCTCTCACTTGGCTCACCGAACCTGGTGCAGATTGAATTACTTCTGTATAGAGTGTTTGAATAGAGTCAATGATTAAGATTTTTGGAGAATCTAATTCGGCTAGCGCTAATATTTTTTCTACTTGAGTTTCGGCTAATAATTTTATTTTTGCTTGTTCTACACCTAATCGTTGTGCTCGTAGTGAGACTTGTTTAAGTGATTCTTCGCCTGTGACATACAGCGTATTAAAATTGCTTGCTAAATTGGCTGCTGTTTGTAGTAATAAGGTCGATTTACCAATACCCGGATCCCCACCAATTAAAACAACAGATCCTTCAACGACACCTCCGCCTAGTACTCTATCTAATTCTTCGAGGCCAGTTGTCCAGCGAGTTTCTAAATTAACCGTCACGTCTTTTAGTTCTATAATATTTGGTGTATCTGCACCAGCATAGCCTTTTAGTCTGGCAGACACTTTAGAGGTCGCGGTCATCGCTACTTCTGTAAAACTATTCCATGCCAAACAATCGCTACACTGCCCTGCCCATTTAGCAGAACTCGCACCACATTCTGAGCAAACATATTGTACTTTTACACTCGATTTTGTTGTGAGTCCCTGATTGTTTTTTGACACGTGTACGTATTCCTAGTTAATTTCTAAAGTTGAAAAAAATACCGCCGATAGGAGTGGTATGAAACAAGAAGCCTATGCAGAAATACTCATTAATGCCACGTTAGTCTCTTCTAACGATTTTACAGACATTTATGAGTTCGTGTTAAATCAAGATCTTCAAGCAATTGAATGTGTTCGCGTAGAATCTTTGGCCGAAGGCATTGTTTTTCCCGTTGATAATTTTCAACGCAGTCTGAGCCAAGTTTTATTTGAGCTCAATCATGTTAGAGTCAATCCGCGCATTGACAATCAATTTATTATTCAAAAATTAACACGTGCTTTACATAACATAGGGGTAGGAGTAAAACATCCTCCTCAACCTGATTCAATGGCCGTATGCTATCGTCCCCTTGGTGAAATCACAGATAATGTGAGATTTCATTTTGGTGTTGATGGCAAACTTATTTTCCTTTCTCCTGTTTCGAAACCCGTACTGGTTCATTCACTCCCAACCAAAACACCTTCAGATCAACCACATCCAAAATCTTAATGAATGTATTGACTGGTTTCTTTAAATAAATTTTTATCTTTAATTAGTCTTAAATTTTTTATATCAATATTCGGCTCTGTTATCTTATTTTGGGCATTCATGCCAAAAACAGTGAGTTCTTTACGTTTACTATTGGTTAACTGTGCAGCATAAAAAAGTAATAACTCTTCTTGAGAAATATTTTTTACTGCCTCAGCTATTTCTTGTTCTCTTTTAAATCGATAAGTTCTATCGACAATCTCAGACCAAGATTGACTTACCTTTTCGCTTAAGCTTTTAGGTTTTTGCAAAATATCAGCCACCAAGGCATTTTTCGCTTGATCGAAAGAAGTGGCGTCCATTTTTTTAAGTGTTTGGGCATACTCATTGAAAAACTCTGTCACTCTTTTATAAATGACATCGTGTTGATATTTGGGGGATTGAATCAAAAAGATGATCCCGGGCAAATCTCTTATCACCATACTTCTAGAGAAAACAATATAACCAAATTGCGACTCTGTTCTCAGCTCATCAAAAAATTTGGTTTTAATTAAATAATCTATTAAATAGGTTTTGGCTAATGTATCGATTTTTTTATCTGCCATTTGTAAATATATCACCATCAAATTATCTGGGTGCTGATGTTTTAAATCGAGTAATTGACCCTTTGGTGGTAACAATAATATAGGCGAAAGTTCTGCCATTTTATTTTGAGCTGAATGTGATGTCTGTTTCGAATCAAAGTTTAACAGCTTAACAATTGTTTGAGATAAAGTTTTGGCCTCATGTTTGGTCACATTGCCTGACACCAGCATTTCTAGCGTAATATCTTTAAAAAATTGCTTTTGGAAATGTTCAAGATCTTTAGGTTGAAGTTTTTCCAAAGATTTAATCATTACAGCCGTTGGCATTTTTCTTTTTAGAAGTAATACGCCAAGTTCTTGATTATAATTTTCTATTGGGCTCGCGGCTAATTTTGCCTTGTAAATTTTGAGTAACGCTTCTTTTTGAATAGCAAAACGCGCTGGATCGACTTTTAAATTTCTTAAGGTATCAATACTTTTTTCAACGATTTGTTGATAAGGTACAAAATCACTATACCCTGTAATACTGACACTCAAGCCGGTCTCTATCACATCATACCCTATTCCTGCACCGGCTAAAGCTAATTCTAAACCCGATTTGCCTATTTCTTCAGATACCAATGCAACAGCAAGTTTAGCCAACAACATGTTTTCAGGGCTTTCATAAATATAAGGCGTATGCAATGCAAAGCGAGTTTCTATTCTTGGCATATTGAATTCTGTATAGGGCTGATACCATACATATTGATTATGCTTCGATGCGATTAATTTAGGTTTTTCATATTGAGGCAGATATTTAATGGTTAATTTATTAGGTAAAAATCGATTGGGCAAAGGAAAGGCAATAGGCTTATCTAACACGCCTTGTGAGTGTTTCCATAATTTTATTTGTTCTTGAGAAAAAGAATTAATGTAGTAAGGCACCTGATAATAGGGTTCGACGACATTTTTTTTATCTCCCGGCATAAAAGCAAAGAGCAACATTTTTTCAGGCACTAACTGATCAAGCAAATGCTGAATAGCTTCTTTGGGCATCATCACATCAGATTTTATATAAGCATTACTTATTATCTTTTCAGGTGGATAATCATGTAAATTTTGGGCCAAACCATTCGATATACTTGAGGCTGAAGCATTTTCTATGTGTTGAAAATTAATTTGGTCAATTTTTTTGATCTCATCATATAGCCAATTAGGCAATTTAGATTGCTTGATGGCATCAATATAAAGATAACAAGCTTGAATAATCTCATCAACATGCGACAACCCAGCTTCGGTCAAACTAAAATTTAAGGCATACAATGCTTCCGTGTCTGATATTTCATAGTAATTAGGCGCCATGCCTAATATCCAACCTTTTTGCTTAAGCTGATGCACTAATCCATTTTCTGCTTGATTAGAAAATAACACACTTAAATAGGTTAAAGGTTGTGTTTCATAATTTTGTTTTTGGTTAGGAATGGGAAACGCCATGCTAATAGAATAAAAAGGTTTTTGAGGATGAATAACAATATTTTTTTGTGTTTCTTTGCCTTCTCTAAAAGCAGCGATATTCTGTTTAGGTAATAGAGGTTTGACTTTATGTTGAATCAAAGGAATATCGCTAAAATATTTTTTTGCCCATTCAGTTAGTACAGATACAGGCTGAGGGCCAACTAAAACTAATACCATTTTATCGGCAGAATAAAATTCATCATAAAAGGCCATAAAACGTTTTCTCAGTTCAATGGCTCCAGCTTTGTCTTTTGGCCATAAGCTCTGTAGGTTGCCTGCTGTAAAACGATGCATGGGGTGCTCAGGGTTCACAATGTTTTTTAAAACATAATACCCTCTATAAAAATCGTCTTTTTGATGCATTTGAAATTCAGCATCGACTGCTTTAATCTCTTTTTCAATATAATTGGCATCGAATAATGGATGGACAAAATGGTCTGAAAATCTGGCTAGGCTTTCTTGAAAATAGGCAGGGTGAATATCATAAAAAAATGTGGTTCTATCATATGAGGTCATTGCATTCCTGCCTCCTCCATGATCACTCACAAAAGTATTAAAGCTACCTGGATGAGGGTATTTTTTGCTCCCCATAATAATCATGTGTTCTAAAAAATGTGCAAGCCCTGGCTTATCGGCAGGTTCATCAAATGAACCTGCTAACACTGCTAAAGTTGCAGCCGATTTTTCGGCAGATTTATCCGAAACGACGACAACTTTGAGTTTATTGTCTAGTTCTAGGTATTCGTATTGCCGCAGATCGCTTGGGCTTTTTTCAATGATTACCTTGGCATGAACAGGTAAAATAAAAAAAGCGAGTAAACTAAAAACCCTTGCATAATAATACATAGATTTTGATAAAGTCCTTTTTTTCATATTTTTTCTTATGGTTAATTAACTAATAAATATATCGGCATCATTATTTAAGTTGAGTTGATTTTTTGCTTTTTCTAACAAAGCTTGATCGGGCTTTATCCGACTACTTTCTAAATTAGGGAGTTGAAAATAAAATTCTACCAATTGATCTAGTTTAGGATAAAGTTCTTGGTAACTTGGCAAAGTAGCTTCTTGCCCTACCATAAAATCATACCAACTTTGAATCACAAGCTCTTTCATCCACTCTGAAGATAAAATTTTATAGCCATGACGCTTGGCCACCATTTCATAAGTTAAAATTTTCTGCTTAAACATAAATTGCATGCGATTTTTTTCGGCAAATGAAGCGCTGTCCCATTTTTGGCTATAAGCGGTTAATTCATTTCCTAATGACATCATCACTGGCGCAACCATATCATTCATTAAGGCTAATTCTAAATTGTTTTTTTGACGATATAGAGCTTGTTTAGAACGATATACTCTCAGCAACTTTGCAAAATTAGCCTTTTTTTCAAAGCGTTCGAATTGATTTAAATATTGAAGATAATCATGGGTGACATTCATTCGGGCAAAAATAGATGTTTGCCTGTCTACTACCCTCTGTTTATTGTTAACAAGGACATAAGGCGTTAATCTCTTATTTTCTGCCATTAATCGCTGATATTCTGTATATAAACTGATAAAGTAATAAGCGAGAGAAGAAAGGGAGGCGACTAACACAAATATGATTGCACTTTGTAACCACCATTTATGTGTTCGACCTCGATAGGTACGTTGTAAAAAAATAAGCATATTAATTAACTTTTTATTTGATGGCCAAGAACGATAACTCTGCCGATAATATCATTAAATATCTGTTTGCAAGAATATCTCCCTCTTACATCTCGACCAGACATAGCTATAATCTGATTAAAGGTTGATTATGGGTGTCCTAAATATATGATTTTATCTCTCTTTAAGATAATTCAGCTTCTAGTTGCTTGGCTCGATTTATTTCTATTTAGCACCTTGCTTTACTTATTAAGTTTTTTACCTAAAAAATATACTCGAACATGGTATCCGAGTTTGTTTCAATATTGGTGCAAGATCTTTGTTCGAGCTTTGGGCATTGATTTAAAACTACACCAACAATATGTTGGTTCGCTTCCTAAAAAATATATCTTAATTGGTAATCATCCTTCTGCAGCTGAAGATGTTTGTATGCCAGCATTATTTAATGCTAAATTTTTGGCCAAAATTGAAGTAAAAGATTGGTGGATAGTCGGCAGAATAGGTCAAGCTGCAGGCACCCTTTATGTCAAACGTGAAGAAAAATCATCTAGACATGAAGCTTCTAACACATTAATCCATACGCTCAATAAAGGTCATAGTGTTGCGCTATATCCCGAGGGTGGGTGCAAAGGCAGACGGATTTTTACGCCATTTCTTTATGGTGCTTTTGACATCAGCATAAAAAGTAATACACCTATTTTACCTGTTTTTATCCATTATGAAGCTCAAGAAGATTTCGAATGGCAGAACCAACATCTAATGCACAAATTATGGATGATTGTGTGTGCTAAAAACCCAACCGCTCATTATATTGTTTATGATCCCATTTACCCTGAAAACTTTGCGAACAAAGAAGCTTTTTGTGCTCATGTACAAGGTTTGTATCTACAGTGGCAAGATAAATACCTCGTTTAATATTTCTTAATTTTGGCCAAACCATTTACTTGATCGAGAGTGACTTGATTTTTTTCGAAGAAGGTTCGCCCCATTAAACCTAAGGGATTATTTAATTCACAATTCACTGGCCCAAACGTAATAAAAGGCGATTTAATCGTATAGTCGTTTGATAACGCAATTTCACCAAATAATTGTGCGAAATATTTCTTTTGTTCAAAGCCTAAATAATCATACGATAACAAATTTTCTTGTCCTTTGAATTTTAACATTTCGGGTATATTACAAGCATTCACAAAAAAGTAAGAACCAAATCCCGTATCTAAAAGAAAATCTTGCTCTACTTCTTTTTTTAATTTGCTAAATTTTATTTTTGCTTTGATAACAGGAACATCTCGCTTTTCTAGATGATGTATATGTTCTTTAGATTCTTGCAACAAGTTGCTTTTTTCTAAATGTATCTTTTCTTTTTTATAATCTAGCGTTAACAACAAGCCATAAAATGCATTGGCACTTAATACACCGTCTACCTTTAATTTTTGCAGATCTTGTATATCATCTTCAAAGCCGCTGGATGCGAACATGCCATAATGCCTAATAACGACATCGCCCACTTCAATTTTATCTACTAAATATACATGCTGAAAAGTGTCCACCACTTGAGTCGGTGTCACCGCTCGTACTTTTTCGGTATCAGCATGATGCAGATTCAATTTTTTAGCCAAAGCACTTGAGATCATCGAACGAGAAAAACCGGTATCAAACATAAAAATAAAAGGACCATGACCATTAATTTTTAACTTAATTAATGGACTTAATAAGCCATTGTCACCCACAGGCGCATCAATTGTTACTTTATGCTTATTGTGCTTTATCTCATGAAAGGCAGGCACAAATGTCTGCGTGTCTTGCCTATAGGTAAATTTTGTCTCGCCTACATCGGCCCATGCTTGACCGCAAAAAAAGACAGATAATAATATCGTTTGTTTGATTATGTGCTGAGAAGACATAAGAAAAACTCACTTATTTTTTGGCAATTTTAGTGAGTATAGTAAAAATTTACTTGTCGACTTACTTATGATGTAATTACTACAATTTATAACCAGTATGTGTATTTTTAATACACTCACTGGAGAAAAATTTGCCTAAAAAATCAATTTAAAGGCAATTGCTATCATCACACAACCCATAATGCTATCTAGCACCTGCCAAGCACGAGGATTTTTAAATAATGGGCTTAATTTACTCGCCCCATAAGTCAAACTAAAAAACCAAGTGAACGATGCCATTAATGTTCCTGCAACAAAAGACCATCTTTCTTGTACAGGATACTCGGCCCCCACGGTTCCTAAAAGTAAAAAAGTATCGATATAAGTATGAGGGTTTAAAAAAGTAAAACCCAATAAAGCAAGCAGGGTTGCCTTTGCATTTTGCTGAAGCGGACGCTCAAGTGCTGCTACCAAAATATGAGGATGAAAAACGCTCCAAAAAGATTTTAATCCATAACAGATTAAGAACGCAGCCCCCCCCCCATCGCATCACATTCATTAAAATAGGCGATTCAGTAATTAAAACACCAATACCGGTGACACCTAAGGTAATTAACAATGCATCTGAAATAGAACATGTCAGTGCCGTCATAAATAAATATTGGCGTTTTAAGCCCTGTTTGAGCACGAACGCATTCTGTGCCCCAATAGCCATAATCAAACTTAACCCTAGAAAAAAGCCTTCAAATAGGGTAGAAAAATCTATATACAACTTCATATTTTACTTCTGATTTTGATTTTTTAATTCATCTCGTATTTCAGCAAGCAATTTTACTTCTGGAGAGGGCTCAGGCGCAACTGCTTCTTGCTTTTTCTGTAAAGAAGAAAGTAATTTTACCACTAAAAATATAGCTGCTGCTATTAAAGTAAAATCAATGATCGTTTGTAAAAAAGCACCCCATTTTACCGTTGCCGCACCAATCACCACGGTTTTTCCTGAAATGTCTATCCCACCCAATAAAATACCCAGTAAGGGCATAATAATACCGTCTACCAGTGATGATACAATTTTGCCAAACGCTGCCCCAATAACCACCGCCACAGCCAAATCAACCACGTTGCCTCTTAAAGCAAACGCTTTAAATTCAGATAATAGGCTCATACAACCCTCCATTCTCTTTATTTATTTGCGAGTAAATCTATGAGATTAGGATAGCTTGTATTTAAGATAAGTTCGGGATTTTCATCAAAAATAGGTGGAGTTGCACCTATTTTTGATGAAATTTATATTATAACGACAAGATTTTAATTGCTGTTCTAATTTTTAGATGAGTCGATTTTTTGCTGTCGATGTTTTTTAGCTGCGCTTTAATATCTGGCGTTATTTCTTTTGGGTATAACTGTAAATAATAGATTGCAACTAAAACACGACCTGGCTGTAATTCATCATGACCTAACCATTCGGCGGCTGTGAAAAAATCAAACATGCCGACTACTCTCAATGAAGGCAATAATTTTTTAATGGCTTCAGAAAGCTCATCGATTTTTTGATTATTGCTATCAGAAGGTGCAGCAAGCAATAGCTGGTTTAAAGTTGCAATATTATTCACTGTAGCAGCTACAGTGCCTTTTCTCGCGGAACCTTTTTCGCCAGTATAAGGATTAACAGCATCCGTTACATCGACGCCAGCTGGCAATAATGTTTCAGGCGTAGACACAAGATTATTTTCTTTAACGTCGGCTGATGTTGCTAATGCAATAGTTGAATAACCTAACATTGTTAATAATAATGCAGAAATATATTTGCGCATAAGCATGTCCTTTTTTATTTATTCACTAAATATGCTTGAAAATCTTTTGATTTTCAAGAGCATTCATTTGTTGTTTAGGCCTTGCACAAGTTAATTAACTAATGTCATTAATTTTTTTATCTGAAAGCTTTCGGCGTTTATATTCTTTTCCTTCTGGATATGAATCAGATCTAGCGTCTAGTGATCTTTTTAAATTATTTACTTTATCTTGATGAAATTTCTGCTTCTTTAATGGTCGACTATCATAAAAGATTTCCTCATTTTTCTCACGTTGTTTGTTTTGCATCGTAGGATACCAACCCGGGGTTTTACAGATAGCACGGAGTGTTGTCAGCGCTTTTATAGATGCTGTCTTATTTACCTTGCCGAGCAAATAATCTAAAAAACGGTAACTTTTAAATATACTTGGAAAAGTATTTTTTGCCTTCGATAAAGCAGTTAAATTGGCATTATTCAACTCTGTAATCAAAGCAGCTATTTCGAGTTTCTCGCCGCTATTTTTACATTTTAATCCGAAAAGTGAATCAAAATCTATTTGATGTGCTCCAAAAAAATTAAACTCCATTGTATCTGATAGATTACGCCCTATACTTTCTAAAAAAACTGATAACTGTTCATCATTCATGTTTTCAATATCTTGATAAATTTTTGCTTTAAGATCTTCATTTTGGTACCCACTCACAGGAATTACTTTATCAAGAAATCTAAAAAAGTTTAATATCAAATACAATTCAATATTTTGGATGTCATACGAAATAAGCTGATAGTTTGGAAGACCTGATCTAAAAGTATAAGATTTTGTTGTATTATCAGCTGAATGCTTAGCCTGATATTTAATATCCATAAATATCCCTTCAGCACGTGGACGACTCATTGTGTGTGTAAAAACAATTTCATTTTTATCATTGACTGAAACAACCCGATTTTTTATAAATTCAAATCCAAAATCGCATTGTTTAAAAAAAGCACAATGAAAAAATTTGTCCCGATCAAAATTCATTTTGCTTAATTGCAAAATAAATTCAATATCACCGCCTGAATTGGGATCAATAAAACCGTAATCCGCACCAAAGCAAATCACATTTGCATCACCTGCTTTGATGTCGCAATCTTTCAATGCAGCTGGTTTAAAAGGTAGAAAAAAAGTTTGCAGGGTTTTTCTACCATATAATGCTGTATCAAAAATAGCTTGAAGAGCAGTTTCTTGCGTTTCATGACGAATATAATCAAAAAACTTAATTTTTTTTGCTACCGACACAATTCTTTGAGAAAGTTCTATTGAACACGCTCTCGGTATATAAAATGACACTTCTGCAGGATTTGCTGTAGAACTAAAATTAAATTGAGTAAAACATTCAGGTATTCGATGACTTTCTTCTTTTTTTCGTTGTTTGGCTCTAACCAGTCTTTGTATGTTCATCATGTGCTTTTCAAATACATTAAAATCAATGCCTTTTTCAGCGCTACTCATTAATATTTTTTTTACCGTTTCATTTTTTTGAGCTTCTTGCTCTAAAATAAATAAAGGAACAGCATTTTCTTTAAAAGCATTTGAATTAGGTACTTGAAAATATCTTACAAATAAATTTCTTAACTCATTGGCTTCAGAAGCATATACTAATTTAATTAACTCAGCATTACCCAATACCTCGTAAGAGAGTTTAGCACCATTTTTTGGATGAAGAATCTTATTCACTTCAATTAAATATATTTCAATATGTTTTAGATGTATGCTTTTAAACATGGCATCCGCTTTCATGTATTGTTCACATTTTATTCTTAAAGGAATATAGTAATCATGATGCGATTTTGGTACTAAATTGTTGTCAATGCCACAAATATTATCAAAGGGAGTATCTGGTTGATAGTGTTGAATATAGCATAATAAATTTTCTAGCAATTCTTGTGTCCAACTTCCTAATGGGAGAGAATCAAGAAAATCATAATATGATAAAAATATTTTATACTCTGCATCGTTGGGTTTAAAATTTTCCTGACCATGTATGCGCAATCTTTGGAGATAGGCTTTATGTAACGCTTCTTGCAAGAATAGGGGTAAACCTTTAATGATTTCTTTATCTATCTTATTTATGTTGTATAATTCGTCAGGTAAACTATATATTTGATTTTTTTCTTCTGATACATTTCTAGTAAAATCCAGATCCATAAATATTTCCCCGATGCAAAACAACGAGAATATATCAGGCATTATAAAAATCAATGTAAAAACACGGATTATTCGACAAATGGAAGCATTCCGCCTATAAGCGGAATAAAAATAAGTAAAAAGGCTCTATCACATTAATTTTTTTTATAACAGAGTATTTCCTCAGGCAGAAAACCACTGTCACCTTGTGTTTGCAAATTATAGGTAGCGGTACAGCTTGTGATACCTTCTGGTAAAACTTGAGTTAACCTCACCGTCGTTTTTTGGTATCCACAGGCGGCATAAATTCTTTCTTTTTCTGAAAAAGTCCAAGTTGCCTTACTATTTTTATCACTCATTTCTGGCGCTAAACTCGTTTGTTCTTCAGGTGATTCTACATAAAACGCAATACTACTTAAAAAATGAGGTGGTTTTTTTTCGACAATTACTCGCCAATCTGGATTCATCGACGTTAATTGTTGAGACACATCGATAGATGCAGGACAATCGACTCTATAAGTGGTTTCTGCTGCATGGGTGTAAAGAGGTATTAATATTCCTAAAAATACAAACAAAAATTTTTTTTTATACATATACTTTTCCTTGTTTTTTATTCATAAATTCTGTCATTCTAGCACGCTCATCATTGATTACTATACAATGATAATACTATAATCTAGTTATCAAATTAAGAAAAAAATAATGCAAGCAAAAGAACTTATTACCACCCAAAAACTTATCTACGAGCCCTTGAACTTGCTCTTTACCGAAGCACAACCTGAATCAGAAGGCACTGAATATGCCGCAGCACGTTTCCAGCTAAATCATCTCAGTATCTGTTTTCGTGTTGCAAAAATTACCCCTACTAAAATGGGGCAATTTGTCACCTTGTGGAAAAGAAGCCAAACTGGTCCTATACAACCTTTTGACAGCACCGATGATATTGATTTAGTGGTTATCTGTACCCGCTATCATCAACATATTGGGCAATTTGTTTTTCCTAAAGCAATATTAATCAAACAAGGTATTTTCTCTGTTCAAAACAAAGGTGGAAAAAGAGCCATACGTGTTTACCCATCTTGGGATAAAACTGAAAGCCGCCAAGCTCAAAAAACGCAAGCCTGGCAGCTCGATTATTTTTTAGATATGTCAGAACCTAGCAAAATAGACTACGATCGGGTCAAAAAGCTTTATTGTTAAAAGAGCTTCGAATCGGCTTTTATTTAGCATCAGTCGTCTCTGCAGCTTTCATTGCCTCTGTGCGCATTTTGCGATAATCATCCATTGATAATAGCTTGTCTTTTGGCACCAAATCGATGAATAATTTTCCATCTAAATGATCAATTTCATGCTGCATAACACGTGCTAAAAAATCACTTGCTGTGCCTTTGATTTGTTTGCCCTCAATAGTATAAGCCGTATATTCAATGGATTTATAACGCTCAACAGGACCAACGACATTTTCAACAGAAAAACAAGCTTCGTAATCAGTTGTTTTTTCTTGTGTTAAAGGTTTATAACTCGGATTAATCCATAAGGTTTTTGGCATGGTTTGAGTTAAATCACGGCGCCATTTTTTAAGCTCTGGATCTTCTGGCACTGCAAAAATAATGGCTCTTTTACTAAAACCGATTTGTGGTGCAGCAAGGCCTGCACAGTTTTCTTCTGCATCGAATTTTGCATTTAGCACCCTCAGCATTTCTTTGTCTTCTTTCGATAAAGGAAAGACAATAGGTGATGCTTTGGCACGTAAAACTTCTTGATGTTCAGATTTAGGGTTGTTTATGACAACATATTCGGGTAATTTTTCCACAGCATATCCTGTTGTTGTTACGAATAAGAAAATAAAATAAATTATTTTTTTCATTTTTTTGCAATTCCTTGTTGGCTGATTAACTGTAATGCTTGAACCAATTCTGTGAGTTGATAAAACTGCTTATACTGCTGTTCTTTACGCTGAAATTCATCTGGTGAAAGGTTGCTTAATATTACGACGGTGACTTTATTCAAAGTAGAAAAACTTAAGTGATTTCTAATGCCTTCTATCCAACCACCATGTTCATAAATACTGTTTTTGAGATTGTCATGCTTAATGAAAATGCCATAGCCATGTTGAATGTGCCCTCCTAAGGCATCTTCTGCTAGGCCACCGCTATAATGAACGGAAGTAAATAAATCAAACGATTTTTTAGATAAGACTTTACCATCGTACAAAGCCATATGCCATTTCAGCAAATCATCTGCCGTCGATACCATATTCGCCCCACCCATAATAGGGGCTTGAAAACGCAAATGTGTCAATTTTTTAGATGGTGCTGTTAAATCATCCAAATTAGACACATAACGAACAGGAAAATTAACTTGCTGATTAAATCCACGAATGTAAGATCTGTCTTGCTGTATGCTGGGTATAAACGTATCGGTCATCTTAAGTGGTTTAAAAAGACGATTATTGAAAAATAGACTCACCTCTTGTTCTGAAGCATATTTCTCAATAATCGTATAAAGCAACAAATATCCTGTGTTACTGTAATGCCAGTTTTCTCCAGGAGAAGATAATAAGGGTTGATACTTAACCTGAGAGATAATATAAGGCAGCATATCTGCATCTGCCACCTCTTGTACATCACCAAAAGTCTCTTCAGTATAATCTTTTAAACCACTTGTATGGGATAATAACTGATGAATGGTTATTTGATATGCCCATTTAGGCATATCACCCTGCCAAATCGGGTGCATTTCATTTATGACATCGCTTAAAGATTGATGTAAAAAAATTTTACCTTCTTCAACTAATAATAGAATGCCGACTGCGGTAAATTGCTTAGAAATAGAAGCAATAGGAAATAACATTTTTCGACTAAAAGGAATTTGTTGTTCTATATCGGCAAAGCCAATATTTTTTTGATAGATAATTTGTTCGTCTTGAGCAATGATAATTTGGGCGTTGAGCTGGTTTTTCTGCTGATATTCGGTAATTGCTTTTTCAAAACTATTCATTTAGTTA
>CAYSTH010000041.1:0-15075 GCA_964433995.1 uncultured Francisellaceae bacterium
ATTAATCCATGTCATGAATTCACTCAAAAAATATGCCATTTTTTCTAAAGTAAAAATAGAGATATCTCCTCTATATAGTTTTGGCTTAACCATCTCAGAATCACATATCAATCAACTTCATGATGGATTGTTAAACTTAAATAATTTTGATAAACACAATGTTACTGAACATGGGTTCAGTTATATAAAAATACCCTCTCATGATAAAACGATTTATAGATTTTTAGTTATTTTTCACCCAAGTAGTAATATCATTGAAAAAATAAATACTTATTTGCAAAATTTAAACCATATGGGTTTTCATTTTGAAAATACTGTTACTTGGCATAAATTAAATATTTTAGCTCTATTGCCTACAATTTATCCTGAAACCACTGAAAAATGCTTGCCACACTATTTAAACTTGCCACAACTCAATGCTGTCAATTTTAAAAAAGGCTGTTATACAGGACAAGAAATCGTCGCCAGAATGGAATATTTAGGTAATATAAAAAAGACAATAAAACACGTTGAATTTGAACAGGCTCACTTCGGTACTCCCATCTTAGGAGAAGCATTATCTCCTGAAAAAACAGATGAAATCTTATTAGATTATGTGCCAATTGAATCTGTAAATAATTCTCGTTTCTTAGGTTTGTTTGTGACTGATTTGTAAATGAGAAGATGGAGAGATGGTGGACACGCTACGGTTTGCCCGCCCTACATCTGACCATTTTTGAGAATTATCTTCCCATCTATAGAGCACATTACGCTTCACCAGTTCTGCACCTGACAATTTTTGAGTATGGTGATCTTTCATATGGGTAAAGTGAAGCACGCTCACCTCAGCCTCATCTTCTGCTTGCAACATTGAAAAAATTAACGGCTTATTTTTGTCGTCTTTGTTTACTTCATGTTGAAAATTTTGACATCCATTTTTTTGTTCTAACACATTTAAAACTATTTCCGTTCTCATCTTAATATTTTGTAAATTCCATAAAACTTGCATCGACCTATCTTCAGGCCTATTTTTTTTCTCAAGGTATAATCTATATCTACCATTCTTTCTTTTAGGAAGATATGCTATAAAACTGCTACAAAAAAAATCCATCAACTTCTGTGCTAAATTTAATATTTTTTCTGATTTTTTTATTAAAGAATAAATTATTTTTATTTGTGTTTTTGATATCTCAGATAAATCAACTATTTTATTTAAATGATATTTGGGCAAGAGTTTGTAAAAGTTTATAGGAATGGCTTTTTTTTGTCGAAGACGGCGAAGACGTTTAAGAAACCGTTTAAAATTTTTATGAGCTGTCATAAAACCCACCCTTCTCATAAATTTATTTTATATGATTATAGATCAGTTTTATGACAATATTTAATTATAGGTCAGAGCATTTTATTTTAATCTAAGATGAGGAAATAAAATAACATCTCTAATAGAGGCTGAATCGGTTAACAACATAACGAATCTATCGATGCCAATACCTACACCAGCACAGGGTGGTAATCCATATTCTAAGGCCGTAATATAATCACTGTCATAATGCATAGCTTCATTATCGCCAGCGTTTAATTGTTCAACCTGTTTTTTAAAGCGCTCATCCTGATCTTCTGCATCGTTGAGCTCTGAAAAGCCATTCGCTAATTCACGTCCACAAATAATCAATTCAAATCTGTCTGTGATATTTGGATTTTGATCATTTTTTCTCGCTAATGGTGATATCTCTGTTGGATATTCTGTAACAAATGTCGGCTCAATCAGCTTATGCTCTACTGTTTCTTCAAATATCTCAGTTAATAATTTATCTTTAGATACTGATGCTGAAAATTCAATTTTTAAATTTTCTGCATGCTTCTTCATTTTTTCAACATCAGATAAACAATCTTTGGTTATTTGAGGATTATATTTTAAAACTGCATCTGCCATAGATATTTTTAAAAAAGGTTGTCCAAAATCAATTTCTTGATTTTGATATGTCATTTTTGTTGTTCCAAGTACTTTTAAAGATACTTGCTTAAACATATCTTCTAACATGGTCATGGCATCTTGATAGTCTTGATATGCACAATAATATTCTAGCATGGTGAACTCAGGGTTATGACGTGGCGAAATCCCTTCATTTCTAAAATTACGATTGATTTCAAAAACCCTTTCCATGCCACCAACAACTAAACGTTTTAAATATAATTCTGGGGCAATTCTTAAATACATGTTCATATCAAGCGCATGATGATGCGTTTGAAAGGGTCTTGCTGTGGCACCTCCAGGGATGGCTTGCATCATGGGGGTTTCCACTTCGGTGAATTGATTTTTAGTTAAAAACTCACGTATAGCTTGAACTGTTTCTGATCGCGTTTTAAATGTTTTTCTGGTTTGCTCATTAATCATTAAATCTAAATAACGTTGTCTATAACAGGTTTCTTTTTCTGTTAATCCATGAAATTTGTCAGGCAATGGTCGTAATGATTTGGTTAATAACTTAATATTTTTGGCTTTAATAGATAATTCACCTGTTTTAGTTTTAAATAAAACACCTTCCACACCTAAAATATCGCCAATATCCCAATGCTTAAACTCTTCATACAATTCAAGAGTAGGAAGTTCATCTCCCTTAACATATATTTGTATTTGCCCTGCCATATCTTGTAGTTGACAAAAACTAGCTTTACCCATCAATCGTCTGAGCATCATTCTGCCAGCAACTTTAACTGAAACAGGATTTTGTTCTAGTTCATCATGCGTCTTTTCGCCAAATTCACCATGCAAATAAGCAGACACATGTGTACGTCTAAAATCATTAGGAAAAGGGTTCTGTTGGGCTTTTCTCAAAGCAGCTAGTTTTTGCTTCCTAACTTGAATTTGTTCATTTTCATCAACTAGTGTTTCAATCTCATTATTATTCATGTTGGTTTATTCCTGCTTTTAAACTGGCCTCTATAAACATATCAAGTAAATCACCATCTAATACACCTTGGATATTAGTTGTTTCTACTCCGGTTCTTAAGTCTTTAATTCTTGAATCATCTAATACATATGAACGAATTTGCGATCCCCAACCTATATCTGTTTTAGCATCTTCTAATGCTTGTTTGGTCGCATTTCTTTTTTGCATTTCAAGTTCATATAATTTTGCTCTCAACTGAGACATAGCTTCAGCTTTGTTTTTATGTTGAGAACGATCACTTTGGCATTGTGTTACTGTATTAGTCGGAATGTGAGTAATTCTTACGGCTGAATCCGTTCTGTTGACATGCTGCCCACCTGCACCACTTGCTCGATAAGTATCGATTTTTAAATCTGCAGGGTTAATATCAACTTCGATAGAATCATCTATAACGGGTGAAACAAATACTGCTGCAAACGAAGTATGGCGACGATTACCTGAATCAAATGGCGATTTTCGAACTAAACGATGTACGCCTGTTTCTGTTTTTAAGCGACCAAATGCATACTCCCCCGATACTTTAATCGCTACACCTTTAATACCGGCTACCTCACCATCCGATTTATCTAGCACAGTTGTTTCATAACCATGAGCATTGCACCATCTTAAATACATTCTCATGAGCATTTCTGCCCAATCTTGTGCTTCTGTTCCACCTGAGCCCGATTGTATTTCAATAAAAGCATCATTTGGATCGGTTGCACCGCTAAACATACGTCTAAACTCTAAATCAGCAACTTGTTTTGCCAATTCTTCTGTGTCTGTTTGAATTTGACCAATACTCTCTTCATCTTGACTGTCTAAGGCCATATTTAACAGTTCTTGGTTATCTGACACTGCCATTTTCAGGTTATCTAGAGCATGAATGATTTTTTCTAGTATGGAACGTTCTTTGGTCAATGCTTGAGCAGCAGCAGGATCTTGCCATAATTCGGGGCTTTCTAGCTCTCTCGTTACCTCTTCGTAACGTTCTTTTTTGAAATCGTAGTCAAAGATACCCCCTGAGCGCAATTAAACGCACATCAAGATCAGCAAGCATTTCTGTTAGTTGATTTACTTCCACGGTGGTTCTCGGCTTATAAAAACCATTATTTTAGCACATTCAATCCAACAATTTGAAACTGAATACTCTCATTGCCTTGAAAGTAGTTCAAGCTCGCTTGAAAGACCAATTCAACTATGTCGTTGTGCTCAATTGGAGAGCATGATTCAGGCGATTTTTTATAATTAAACCATATCATTGATATTTTTTTCATTTCGCTATCTTGCAACAAAACTTTGGCATGTAGGCCAGTTTTACCTAAATTTTGTATGGTGATAATTTGCCCTTTGATGTAATAAGTAGGTGTATCAAATTCACGACCAAACGGATCTAATTTATAAACCCCTTGCTTAAAACGGCTCAACGTTAATTCATGTACAGAAATGACACTGTCATAAATTATTTTAGGCCCCACTTGAATATGATGTGTGTTGATTTGATCTGTTATTACTTTTTCAAATAATCGTTTAAATAATAAAAAATGCTCTCGGTAAATTGTAATGCCAGCCGCCCCTTTATGCCCACCAAACGCTTTAATTATATCAGGTTGTATATCGTAGACTGCTTGTAATGCTTGCCTTAAATGTAAACCATCTATATTTCTAGCCGATCCAGACAACAACTCAGGCTCATTTAATTTTGGCGTAAATAACAAGGTTGGTCTACCAAAAATATCTTTGATTCTTGAAGCAGATATACCATGCACCCCAGCATGACTATCATCTATCAAAATACACAAACTTTTTTGCCGAAATTCACTTTTAACTAACTCTGTTTCTGCTGTTTGCTGTGCTTGCAAAGTAATTTTTTGCTGTATTTTTTTTCTTTCTTCATTTTGAGTTAACAAAGAATTAAGCCAAATATTCGCTGCTTCGTCTGTTTCTGCTAATAAAAAACTCACTGAACCCATAGCCGAATTTAATCTGCCATCACTGTTTAACAAAGGGCCTATTTTAAATCCTAAATCAACTGCCATGATTTTATTTGATTCGATTAAGGGTAAAATAGCTCGCCAACAAGGTCTTAACCCTTGTTGTATTAATTGCATACCATATTTCACTACCGCTCGATTGTTCACACTATTGGCCATTGAGACACAATCTGCCACTGTCCCACACGCCACAAAATCGAGCAATCCTGAAAGTGAAGCAATTTGAATATTCTTAAGGGAGGCTATTTTATTTCGTACACCTGTCATCAGTAACCAGGCAACCATGCAACCGGCTATGCCACTGTCTGTGTATTCACAGTCTACTCGTGTTGGATTGATCACAGCATAAGCTGATGCAGGAATACCTTCCATGGGAATTTCATGATGATCGGTGACAATCACATCAATACCTTTCGCTGCTAACATGGCTATTCGTGGCTCATCTGAAGAACCATTATCTGCTGTGATCACCAGAGTGGGTTGCAATGATTTATCACGTGATAATATTCTTTTGGCCAGTTTTTCAGATAGTCCATAACCTTCTTCCAGTCTATGACCGATATATGATTGAACTTTATCTTTAGGATGACCAAAATAATCGACTAATGCACAGTAAATAACAGCATGGCTGGTTTGTCCATCGCAATCATGATCAGTTTCGATTCCGATTATTTCTTGGTTGATAATCGCTGTTGCTATCCTGTCTACCGCTTTTTGAAAATCTTTTAATTTATCGGGCTGGTGTAAATTAGCCAATTTAGGATAAGCAACTGCATTTAAATCAGTTGGATTTTTTTTTGTCACACGGCCCGCAAAAATTTTAGCCACCCATTCTTCTTCACCTTGTTCAAGTAAATAATCATAGGCTTCTTGATTGATTTCTCGCGAAATAAAACTTATTTTTTCAGCTATTATTTTTTCTGGCGTTTGTGTTGTGGTGGTCATTATTTTTTCGCTTATTTTTTTACTTAAATCCCCCCCTTTGGCATCAAAGGGGGGAAAGAGACACCTTTTTCTTGTTCTGCAAATTATGATAATTCTTATTTTTTAATAGTTTACTGCATTATAAAATTGAGCACTGTCTTTGCCCCCTTTGATGCCAAAGGGGGCCGGATGTGAAACATACGGGGGGATTTATTCTCTAAATCTTCTAAAAAATCTCGAAAAATTCGATTTAACAATATTCATCTTAGTTAATTCATATTTTTTTTCGCCCGTATTGACAACCAATTTCTTTAATTTATTTTTTTTAACCAGGCTTATTAACTCCAGTAGAATATTATCAAAATAAGAAATTAAATTCATCAATTCCGCACTGTTCCCTGAGCGCCAATATAAACTAAAATCTTGTGTACTGATTAATATTTTTTCTTCAGGTTTAAATTCAATATTTATTGTCTTATTTAAATCTAAATGCTCAAAATCAATATTGGCTAATTTAGCTAATCCCAGTGCCGAGTAATGATTAGAGATAATTTTATTGTATTGTGGTATGGGTTTATCCAAGGGCAATTCCCCTGTTCCTCCAAAATATAATCCACTTGCTTCAGCATCATTTGTTTTATGAGCGTGTAACAATAATTGTATTTCTGCGCTGAGCTTTTGAAAGTACTGTTTATCTTGGCCTGTGATTTGATCAAAGGTAATGGGTTGATTAATAATATTGATTAAGCTGGGTGCCTTATAATCAATAGGCTTGTTGCATTTAATTAAACCATTTTGCTTATCTATGATATTAAATTCTAAATTATCCTCAGACAGAAATTCATTAATTAACAGGGCAAGTTTCGCATTACTTTCTGGGGCAAATTCACCTGGAACAATAAACCCTTTGTTCATGTCTAGCACATATTGTACTGGATCGGCTTTTATCCAATGAGCTTCTTTGTCTAAATCATAAAAATAAGCGCAAAGTGCCGCATGAGGAATTTGCTGGTTAATATTATTAAAAAAATATTGCCCCAAATTTTGATCAAAATCGTAAGATACCTTATCAATAGTCGAATGATTAACTAAATAGTGCCAACCAGTCAAATTTTGGCCATTGAGTTGCTGATTAGGCCATTTAACCAAAGCATCTGGCAAATATAACTCTACTAATTCAATTTTAGACATGCTTAGATATTTATCTTTCATTTATAATTGTTGGGATTGGAGTCGTATTTTAGCTCATAATGATTAGAAGATATAATAGGTAAAAATAGTTAGTCGAATTATTTTCTTTTTAGGAAATCTTAATTGGAATCGTTGTAAAAAATGAAAATTTTAACCTTAAATGAAACGATGGTCACCAATGGTGGCTCAGAATTTGCCGTATTTTTTGGCATGGTATCGGGTTCTTTTTTAATGTTTAAGTATTTGAACCATGATGCTAGTAAAAAAATTACTATGCTATCAACCAAGATTGCGCTAAAGCTTTAGAACAATATCGCACCCTTTATGGAAACTTACCTATTTAAGAATGAACTTTCGTAGAAGATAGGATATTTTGAAGCCTATTTACTGCTTCAATTAATCTATCTTCATTTGCGACTAATGAAAACCGAACATAGCCTTCACCTCCTTCACCAAAACAAATACCTGGGCTTACTGCCACATGTGCTTTTTCGATAAAATATTGGGTTAATTCAAATGAGGTCTGAAAAGGCATAAAAGAAGGAATTTTCGCCCAAACAAACATACTTGCTTCGGGTTTATTCACCTGCCAACCCATTTTATTTAAAGCTTGACAGAGGCTATCTCGACGTTGTTGGTAAACTTGTTTGATTTCCAAAACAGCATCATCACCATGATCTAAAGCTGCAATGCCAGCATATTGTAAAGGCATATAATGACCATAATCTGTATATGATTTTATTTTTGTAAGGGCTGCCACAATATCAGCATTGCCACTAATAAACCCTATTCTATAACCTGGTATGTTATAAGACTTTGATAATGAATAAGCTTCTACCGCTATTTTTTTCGCTTGTGGGATACTTAATATAGAATGTGTTGGCTTATTGAAACTTAAATCTGCGTAGGCAAAATCTTGAATCAACCAAATCTGATAATGCAAAGCAATATCAACTATTTCTTTTAACTCATAATCACTTGCACACACACCAGTGGGGTTAGCAGGAAAATTAAGCATCATCACTTTAGGCTTGGGTGCTGTTGAAGATAAATATTGTTTCATTTTTACAATATAATCACTTACATTTGATGTGATCGGTATTCGAGCAACGTTGGCACCTGCGAGCATAAAACCATATTGATGCACTGGATAAGTTGGCGTGGGGGCTAATACGGTATCGCCTTTTTCGCATAAAGCCATTGCGAGGTGAGCCAAACCTTCTTTAGAACCCAAAGTTGTGATGATCTCTTTTTCTGGGCAAAGCTGAACATTAAAACGACGTAGATACCATCTTTGTAATGCCTGTCTTAATCCTAATATCCCTTTAGGATCACCGTAACGATGCATATCTGGCAGCCCTGCGGCATCTTGTAATGCCAAAGAAATTATTCTGGGAACCGGTCCATCTGGATTTCCCATCGCTAAATCGATTAAATCGGCCCCTTTATCTACAACTGCTTTTTTAAGTTGATTTACTTGACCAAATACATATGGCGGCAAATTTTCTAATCTTGGTGTCAGCAGCTTCATCATATGGGTGTCCTATATACCTTTGCCTTCAGTATAGTTTACAATTGCTTATGAGAATTTTAATGGACGACAATCCCGCTAAATACCAGATTATTTCTGTAACGGAAGACTACATTCAGATCAATGATCAAAAATTAGTTTCTCCATTTATTTTATCTGCAACGCAACTTCAAACCTGGGACAATGTGAGTACTTTTGAGCAATTAGCCCCGAACGACTTTACATTTGTAGAAGAACTTAACCCACAGCCAGAAATATTGCTTTTAGCTACCGGCTTAACACTTAAAATCCCACCCGATTCATTATTAAGAACTATTTTTAAACAAGGAATTGGTGTTGAATTTATGGATACACGAAGTGCTTGTCACACCTACTCTATATTGAGTAGTGAAGGAAGAAATGTGGTTGCCTGCTTCTTCATAAAATAAATCTTATATAGCCGTTTGACTTTCTTAAACAATATCTGGGATAGATATTAAATTTATGATTCATCTAAGGATAGAAGCATCATGCAGCTTGTTAACAATAAAGAAAAATTTGGTTTAATTACTAAATTGGTTCATTGGGGGCTTTTTGGATTATTTTGCGCTCAATACTTTCTAGTTTATCGTAGGGAATTTTTACCTAAAGATTCACCTCAAAGCACAGAATATATTTTATTGCATAAATCTTTGGGTGTCATTATTTTGGGCATAGCCTTATTTTTTATTCTATGGCGGAAAGTGGGTTCTCGTCCTGAATGGCCAAACAACATGAACTTTGCTCAAAAAATGCTTGCCAAAGTTGTGCATCTTAGTCTGCTTTTTGTGATGTTCGCTATGCCTATTTCTGGCATTTTAATGTCGCAATATCATGGTTACCCCGTTTCTGTTTTTGGGCATGAAATTCCTAACCTTGTTTCAACTGATAAAGAATTAAGCTCTTTCTATCATGAAGCCCATGAGATATTAAGCTATGTCATAATGGGTTTAGTAGGATTACATATTTTGGGTGGATTAGTGCATCATTTTTACTATCGTGATCGTGTTCTTAAAAATATGCTTTAATTAATTTATTTAAGATCAGCTTAAATTAACTAGGGGTAATCCAATGACATCTCGCCAATTTCTATTTGCTTACATTGCAAGCTTATTTATGTTGATGTTTTGCACAAATGTGAATGCCAATCCCGAAATTCGTTCAATAAAAACACAAGAAAAAGTTGTGGCCTTAACCTTTGATGATGGTCCTTCTGAACCTTATACTTCTGAAATTTTAGCCATATTAGATAAACATAATGTAAAAGCCACTTTTTTCGTCATGGGTATACATGCAAAAACACACTTGCCTATTTTGAAAAAAATGGTCGAAGCTGGACATGAAATTGGTAACCATTCAATGTACCATGACAAAGAAAACAAAAAATCAACTCAAGCACTCATGAAAGAGCTACCCGAAGTAGATAAAATTATTCGTCAATCCGGGTACAAAGGTGAAATTATGTTTCGTTCGCCGTTTGGCTTGACTTCAGACACACTCAGAACAGCCTTAACCAATATAAACAAAAAGAATTTTTTGTTTGATTTTTTATCGCAAGATTGGGAAAACCCACCCGCTCAGGTGATTGTAGATAGAGTTGTCAGTCATGCTAAACCAGGTCATATTATTGTATTACATGATGGTGGAAAAGGTCGCTCGCCTACTGTTGAAGCAACAGGAAAAATCATTGAGCAACTAAAGGGCAAAGGATACAAATTTGTTACCGCAAGTGAATTATTGACTTACGGCACCGTTAAACGCTAGGACTCATGTTATTTTTAAATTATTAACCAGTAAACGTTTTTTGCCCCTATTTATCACACAATTTTTAGGGGCATTTAACGATAATTTTTTTAAAAATGCGCTTGTTATTCTGATTGCTTTTCAGGAGAGTAATATATTAGGCATTCCTCCAAAAGAAATGGTGGCGCTGAGTGCCGGTATTTTTATTCTGCCCTTTTTTTTATTTTCGGCTTTTGCCGGTGTTTTGGCTGATAATTTAGATAAAAAATACATTGCTAGAAGTGTTAAAATAGCTGAAACATTGATTATGCTTTTGGCTACGTACGGCTTTTTAACCCATCATTTTGCCATATTATTGATTTGTTTGTTTTTAATGGGGCTTCATTCCGCATTTTTTGGCCCTGTAAAATATGCCATTTTACCTCAACACTTAATGACCGATGAATTATTGATTGGCAACTCTCTTGTTGGTGCTGCCACCTTTATTGCTATTTTATTAGGTACGGTGTTGGGTGGGTGGTTAATTAGCTTAGAATTAATTGGTTTGAATATTGTATGCATTTTAATGATATTCATCAGTATCATTGGATTACTTTCATCATGGATGATACCCCAGGCACCCTCAGTTAATACAAAACAAGATAAAAAATACTCTTTTAATATTTATATATTATCTAAACAGGTTTTAAAACTTGCCTTTGAGAATAAACTTATTTTTATTGCCATCATTTGTTCTTCTTGGTTTTGGTTTGTTGGTGTTGCTTTTTTATCTTTAATTCCCCCTTATGTCAAAGATGTTTTAACTGGAAATCAAAGACAAGCGACTGTTTTTTTGGCCATATTCACTATTGGTATAGCGGTAGGCGCTTATTTATGCTCTTTTATCTCTAAAAACAAAATTAACTTAAAATTAATACCTTTTGGCGGAATGGTTTTATCTATTTTTTCTGCTTTAATTGGCATGATGCATTTATTTTTCTCTACTTATGTTTCTGCTAATATAATTGGTATATTTTTCTTTTTTGCTTGTATCGGTGGCGGATTATACTCTATTCCCTTAATAACTTATATTCAAAAAAAATCTGAACCTTCTCAACGTTCTCAAATTATCAGTGCTTGTAACATACTTAACGCACTCGCCATGGTGATTTCTTCGCAACTAATCGTTTTATTTTTCAGAATAGAATTAAACATACCTACTATTTTTATCATCATAGGCATTTTAAATTTTATTATGCTAGCACTCAGCATTAAACTTATTTATATTCAAACTAAGGAAAGAACCTAATGCAAAAAATTCTTTGGAAAGAAACCATAAAATGCTGGGTTTTTGGTTTGATTTATATCCCCATGATTTTTTGGCTAAAACCACGAATTATTGAACTGTCTCATACAAGAGGCACACTCATGGTGCCGTTCAAAAGAAGAACCAAAAACCATGTGAATTCAATGTTTTTTGGTCCTTTTGCCACAGGCGCTGATGTGTTAGGTGGTGCATTAATGCTACATTTATTAGGCTCAAAAGTGAAATATTATCCCTTTGTTTATAAAAACTTTTATGCAGAATTTTTAAAACGCGCCACTAGTGATGTTTATTACTACTGCGAAGATGGTCAAAAAATTTCTGATGCTATTGCTTTATCAACTCAAACAGGTGAAAGACAAAATGTAGAGTTGAACATCAGAGCAACAACCCCAGCTGTTTCTCAAGATGAAACTGTTGCTAATTTTAAGCTAACTCTTTCTTTAAAATATAATCAGGCTAGATAAGAAATGGTGGGCACACTTCGTTTTGCCCACCCTACAAAAAGAGCTTCTGTATAGATTTTTGGGATGGGCAGTAGGGTGTGCAAAACGAAGTGTGCCCACCAATAATTTAACAAGCCCTGATTTGGCGATAATAAGGGTGCCAAATGGTATTTTCTATTAACTCTTCGAAAGATTCTGGCCGTTTTTCTTGTGCTACATTATCATCGTAAGCTGATTTAGCTACTGCTATAGCAACTTGAAAAGCGACTTTTTTAATATCGACAATAGGTGGCAGAATTAGTTTATCTGTTAAAATATCGAATTTATGGCTTGTATAATCTGCAACTGCTTTAGAAGCAGCCCAAAGCATATTATCGGTTACTTTTGACGCTTTGGCCGCCATGACACCTAGCCCTATCCCCGGAAAAGCCAATGCGTTATTGCACTGAGTGATAGGATACTGTTTTCCATCATAGTCTACTGGGTTAAAGGGGCTGCCAGTCGCAATTAAAGCCTTTCCTTTAGACCATTTTAAAATATCTTCAGGTGATGCTTCAGCTCTTTCTGGTGGGTTCGATAAAGGAAAAACAATCGGAGAAGCTGTGTTTTGCGACATTATCTTGATAACTTCTTCAGAAAATGCACCTTTTACAGCCGAAGTGCCGACTAATATAGTGGGTTTGACTTCTTTGACAATATTTAACAAAGACAAATCTTCGGGATTTTTAAATGATGATAAATGTTTTTTGCTGCGTGCAAAAGGTAATTGATAATCTTTAATATCTGGCGCTGTATTTAACAACAAACCTTCTCGGTCTATTAACCAAAATTGTTCGTATGCTTTTTCCGAAGGCACACCCAATCTCACCATCGCATTTTGGATTTGTTCTGCGATACCTGTGCCAGCTGTACCCGCACCAAAAATCACAATTTTATGTTGGTCTAGAGGAATTTCCGTTGCTTGCATGGCAGATAAAAAAGCGGCCAATGCCACCACTCCTGTACCTTGCATATCATCATTAAATATCACGTGGAAATCACGATATTTGTCTAAAATAGCTCTGGCATTATATTTACCAAAATCTTCCCAATGAATAAAGGCATCGGGAAATTGCTCGTGGATTAAATGAACAAAGTTTTCGATTAACTCTTCATATTCTGCACCACGTACACGGTTATGGCGCCAACCTAAATACATAGGATCATTTAACAAATCCGCATTATCTGTTCCCACATCTAACATGATAGGAAGCGTTTGATATGGATTGACGCCACAAAGGCTATATAGGGTTAATTTTGCAATAGGTATATCAATGCCCGCGATACCTTGGTCACCTAATCCTAAAATACCCTCTCCATCTGTGACCACAATTAAGCGAATATCAGGATGAGTTCGATTCGCAAAAATCTCATTCAAATAGGCTTTGCTAGGGTAATTAATATATAAACCTCTGGGTTGGCGAAATTCCATACTGAATTTTTTAATCGCCTTTCCTACCCCAGGCGTATACAATAAAGGCAATATCTCTAATAAATCTTCTGATAATAATTTATAAAACAGTATTTCATTTTTGTCGTGTAGATTATTTAAATAAATGTATTTTTGTAAAACGCTTTTATAGCGTTTATATTGGTACCTGGCGCGAATCACCTGCTCTTCTAAGCTTTCAACTTGATAAGGCAATTTACCTAATAAGCCCAGATCAATTCGTTCCTGTGCAGAAAACGCCGTGCCTTTGTTTAACAAAGGCATACTCATGAGTTCTTTACCACGAAGCTCCGTTTCTATCCATTCCATCTTGGTTTTGATATCGAGCTTCGTGATATATTTTAACATAACTAATTTTTTATCCAGCTTCTTGCATTATAAAACAATTGCATCCATGGGCTATCATCTTCTGTATTTCCTCTGGTGATATCTGGGTAATAAGAAAATTGCGCCTTTCTAAACACTCTTTCAGGATGCGGCATCATAATCAGTGCTCTACCATCCTCTGAGCTAAATCCCGTCACCCCTTCCATCGAACCATTAGGATTAAAAGGATAAAGTTCAGTCTTACTTTCAGTATTATCTATGTAATGCAAAGTCACCAATTTCTGAGCTTCAGAACTCAAATTTTTGACCCGTCCCTCTCCATGAGAAACAACAATGGGTAACATATAATCAGTCATCGATTTAAAAAAGAGTGATTGCGTTTCTTTCACTCTCACCATCACTAAACGGGCTTCAAATTGTTCAGATACATTTTGCTGAAAATTTGGCCAGTGTGCAGCGCCTGGTATAATACTCTTAAGCTGAGACAACATTTGACAACCGTTACAAACTCCTAACGTAAATGTGTCGGGTCGTTCAAAAAAAGATTGAAATTGAGCTAACAATACAGCATTAAATAAAATTTTATGTGCCCAACCTGTGCCTGCACCTAATACATCTCCATATGAAAAACCGCCACAAACAGCTAATCCTGAAAAATGTGCTAAGTTATGCTCTCCTGTTAGCAATTCATTAGTATGAATAATCTGAGCATCAAAACCCGCGCGCTTAAACGCTGCTGCCATTTCTCTTGCACCATTAATACCTTGTTCGCGCAAGATAGCCACTTTGGGTCTGGTGATTTGAGCCAAATTAATTTGAGGTAATATTAATTTATCTGGAATATTTTTAGTAAATAATTTAGGTAAATTTTCTTGAACTAAATTTTGTTTTTGTTGTTCGGCACAAATAGGGTTATCACGCAATCCTACCATAGCCTGGCTGGTTGCCGACCATTGCATGTGCAAATCAACTAATTTTTGTTCAAAGTTTAATGCAGGAATGGCAATATTTTTATTATCAGAGATCACCGCAATTTCATGAGTGTTATCTAACAAATCATGTGCTTTTAGGATTTCTCTAACTCTATCTAGATTTTGAGTTGCAACTTGTAAGATCACACCTAATTCTTCATTCAGCAAATATGGCAAAGTGATTTGCTGATCTTTAGATTTAATCATCAAACCACATTGAGAGGCAAAA
>CAYSTH010000042.1:0-14943 GCA_964433995.1 uncultured Francisellaceae bacterium
CCTGTTGCACCCACCACAAAAGGATTAGCCAGTATTTGGAATTTTTGTCCAATTTCTGTTTTTAATATACGTCTAACCCCTGGCCCTGTCCTACCAAAAGACAATTTCCCATCTTGTTTGACCATAAAAACTTTTTGTTCAGCGTCTTTTTCAGCATGAATAAATTTATCAATTTCTGCCGCAAAGTGCATGCCTTTTTCAACACCTATTTTATTTTTATATTCTGAAAACAATAACCCCCCCATGCCCACATTTTCATAGTAGGCACGAAAAGCTTTGACTTCATGTAATTTTCCAAAATTAAAAAAAGTTTTGTTCAAATCAGATAAAGTCACAGGATATCGATGTTTGACATGTTGTTTATGGTGTATTAAAAAATTTATTTTTTCTTGTTCAGTGGTTAATTTTTGGTATTCTTCTAAATTTTTGATCTGGTTGTATTTTGCTATTAATCTTTTATTTTCGTTGGTACCTGTCTCAAGAGAGGCAAGTTGTTCTTTAATAAAATTTTGATAAGATGCGTTATCAACACTAATACCTATCATCCCTTCTTCTATTCCTACCGGTTTATCCATAATGTAAATAAACCCACCAACCACATCACCAGGAGCGACGGTAAAACTTTTAACAGGCAGTGGTGTTAAATGAGATGGAGATGATGGCGGTACGCCATTTTGATCTTGATCCACGGTGATATGACCCCCGGTTTTTGCATTCTCTGTGCAAAAATAGAGCTCAAAATACTATAAATAGTTCCGTAAAAATAAATGCACCTACACTTTAAAGATGCACTCTTAAATTTATAGATGAAGTCTCTGGATACCGCGGACAAGCCGCGGCACATAGGGTTTAGAAAAATTTATAGCAGATGATGTAATAAGGCATGTTTAGTTAAGCTGTTATAGGCATTTTCAGATTGCTCATAAGCAAAAATCTCACCTTTTTCTATATCAAAAAACCAACGATGAATCGCTAATTCATTATTGGATATTTTTTCTTGAATCCAAGGGAAGCTTAAGCAATTATCATAAGAACGATTCAGTGCTTTTTTAGCTAAATCGTCAGCAGACATGCCACTTTCTATATCGGCATCGATAACAGATACCCATTTAGAAATAAAATCGTTTTCTTTGACTGCATCTAAATTTAAACGTGCCATCATACCACCACAGTGGCTATGACCTAGTAAAATAATATGTTTCACTTTTAAAAAACAGGTGCCAAATTCTAATGCGGCACTGGTACCGTGGTAACCACTGTCTTTTTCGAAAGGTGGCACAATATTAGCAACATTTCGAACCACAAATAAATCGCCTGGATCACATTGTAATATGAGCGCTGGATCGACCCTAGAATCGCAACAAGCAACTACCATGATTTGAGCTTGTTGGCCATCTGTAGCCAATTTTTCCATAACGGAATTTTCGCCTTTTGCATATTTTTCACGAAAGGTTTGGTAACCTTTAATCATTTTTTTAATAGTAGGAAGCATTGCCACCTCTTAGTTCGTTAACAAAATAAAAAATGCTTATTTGGTTTAAGATATCGTTTTTTTGCCTTTTTGTAAAAAAAGATCAATTTAAGCATCTTTGGTAGAGCTAAATTCTTAATAATGATACCGAGATGAGTTAGAATATGAAGGTACATTTCGCTAACTCTCACAAATGGACGACAATTTTGATGTTTTTAAAATGGTTTGATAATACCAACGTTAAGTTAGATAACATAGATAAAAATAAAGCTGACTGGGGTCGTGCGTGGCCTTTTGTTGCTATGCATCTCGCTTGCTTTGCAGCTTTTTGGGTGGGTTGTAGCAAAACGGCAATTATTACCGCCGTTATTTTATATTGGGTGAGAATATTTAGTATTGGCGCCTTTTATCATCGATATTTTTCACATAAAACATTCCAAGCAAATCGATTTTGGCAATTTATTTTTGCTATTATGTGCATGACGTCTATTCAGCGTGGTCCTTTATGGTGGGCTGCTCACCATCGCGATCATCATATTATTTCAGATAAGCCAGATGATCCCCATTCTCCTGTTCATACTTCTTTTTGGTGGTCGCATTGTGGCTGGTTTTTATCACAAAAATTCTTTCGTTATAACCCAGAAAGAATCAAAGATTTTTCAAAATTTCCTGAGTTAAGATTTTTAGATAGATACGATACATTAGTCCCTTTTTGTTTAGCTATTTTTCTATTTATTTTAGGATACACCTTAAACTATTTTCATCCAGAATATGAAACCTCTGGCCTACAATTGTTAGTCTGGGGCTTTTGTATCTCTAGTGTAGCGGTATGGCACAGTACTTTTTCTATTAATTCAATTAGCCATCGTTTTGGTATGAGGGCTTTCCCTACAAAAGATAACAGCCGAAACAGTTTTATTTTGGCATTGTTCACAATGGGTGAAGGTTGGCACAATAACCATCACCATTACCCTGCTACTGCCAGACAAGGTTTTAAATGGTGGCAAATTGACCCGACTTTTTATATTTTAGTTTTGTTTGAAAAAATTGGGATTATTCATAATCTTAAAAGATTGCCCAAGCATATTTAAAGGCTACCTGCTCAATTCTCCTGAGCAATGGGGGAATGAATCTAGATAAACGGTTATATTTCATCGATGATGATAGCACATCATCGATGAGTCTCCTCATATACTTTAATTTTACCGAATATAAATGTAGGAAAATTAGGGCGACCACATGTTATTAGCACTAGACCTAGATAATACTATTTTAAATTTTCATAGTCATAATGATCTTTGTCATAATATTTTTAAATTTAAATCTGGCGAAGCACAACCTAAAGATATTTTAGAATTATTAAAAATAAAATCACAAAATGATTTAAAGCCATTTAAGCATCAAGCTGATATGTTGGCTTTAATTCAATATGCTTTAAAAAACGAGCATGATGTTGCTATTGTTTCTTATACTAATTTTCCAGAAGTCATTCCTACTTTACTTCAAGAATTAGGTTTAACCTCTGAGGAAATAAGTAAAATATTTATTCGTGGTGGATTGCTGTCACGTATTGATCAAGATATATATGGCAAGCAATTGCATATAGAAGATGCTTTAAAACATTTTGGCCATCTAAAATCTGATCATGCTCGTGCTGTGTTATTAGACGATTCATGGCAAAATTATGCTTTAGCGGAAGAACAAGGCTTTAAAGCAGTTTTGGTTCCTGCTGAATATGAGCCGAACTCCAAAGGATATTTTAAAGAAGTTAAAAGTATCTTAAAACAATCGAAAAAAATGGGTTATTTCCCAGGTTATGATGCAGACTCAAATGCTACTGTAAAAACAGAAAATATCAATGTAGTTGAAAAGAGCTTAAAATGTAGTCAATAATCTATTGATGTGTAAGTTTATTATGTGGGCATTAAAGTTATCTAGCAAGTCATTCAGATGCTACTGTGAAAATAGAAAATCTCACAGTAGCAAAAAAGAATCCAAAATAAATGCTTATTTTATTTTTTTGAAGTAATGCTTAGTTTTTGATTTACTGTTAATTCAGAGCCAAGAGAGGCAACTGGAACAGCGATTGGTTGTCTTGGATAATAATAACCAGGCGTATAGGGTTGACCTTGTATCACTATCGAAATTTCTTGATCAACTTTTGTATAAAACTGCATGACTGAAGGTTTCAAGGCTGTATTATAACTATAATCTGAACGCTCCATACGTTTTAATGAAGAATTTAATATTTCAGCAAATCTAGTTGGAAGAGATCTGTTCTGCATTTTTTCTAACAAAACATTTAATTGCTCATTACTTAAAGTATCACTTTTTAATAAAGTATCTAACGCTGAATAGCCATCTATATTTTTGTGCTCAATGAGCAATCCAACCGCGGGATGGGGACAATCTAGAATTTTTTCAAAAGTAAGCAAGTAATTATTTAAAGCGCAACAATGTAAAACTGTATTTTTGCCATTAAATGTTTCAAGTAAATTCATGACTTGAGGTAATGGCGTAGTCTTATCCTCATATTCCCCTTCACGAACAGCTTCTAAAAAATTGCTTTTGTAATCAATAGCCTTTGAATCAGTCATTGTGCACCCCCTCAAAAAAAGAAAGTTAATAAACTAATTATTATTATTGCTTCATAGATATAACATTACTAGAATTTATTTAACAGTTTTTTTGGAGCATGCTAGAATTGTACAAATTGATTTATTCATAACAGAGAAGTAAACCTAACCATGACAACACAAAATAAAAAATATGTAGAAGTAGACGTAAGCTCTTATGGTGCTTATGGCCTTCCCCTTCTGGCATTTTTAAGCATAATAGGTGTAAGTGCACTTATTGCAGTTGGTATTTATGAGTGGTTAATTTAAAAAAGTTTTAGCCTCCCTGTAGCACAATGGATAGTGCACCCGCCTCCTAAGTGGGAGATCCTGGTTCGACTCCAGGCGGGGAGACCAAAATCTCTTTAAGCACTCATTTCTAAATAATCTAGCCAATGTTGCGTGAATGTTTCGTTTGCATAGGCTGTTTCTGCAAAACTGCTAAAGTAATTTTCAAAGACTTCTGGATTTAAAGTCACATTGGTGACCCCCATTTCGGCTAACTGTTCAATAATAGTCGTTTGACGAACAGATGCTGCCATTATTTCTGTGTACAATCCTTGGTTTTCCAATACAACCAGCATGTTTTCAATTTCCCTTAGGCTATTGATTCCCTGTTCATCCATATGATGAATATAAGGCGCAATATATTGCGCGCCTAAGCTTGCCGCAATTAAAGCTTGTTGTGTTTTAAAAACCGCTGTAGCTAACACAGGGATATTCTTTTTGGCTAAATAAGAGATAGCAGCATACCCTTCTGTGATAACCGGTATTTTGATAATAATTCTGGGATTAAGCTCATGCAGCTTTTCTGCCTGATGAATCATACCATCGGTCATGTCTCCCACTACTTGAACAGCCAAAGGGCCATCAAACGCTTTTAGCAATTCAGGAATTAAAATCTCAGGACCATGTGATTGCTTGCTAATCATAATAGGATTAGTAGTTACCCCAGAAACAAAACCTGCGGTATCAAAACGTTTGATAGAACGAACATCAGCAGTATCAAGCCAAAATTGCATAATAAAAATCCAGTAAAATTAGGTTAAATAACTAAATCGTTTTTGTCGATGGGCTACTATACCAAAATTTAGGTATGTTAAAATAATTTTTTAATATAAATTTAATATTTTAGGGCAAATAATATATGTTCACCGGTATCGTACAGGCAGCTCTGCCTTTTAAAATTATAGATAAGCAAGAAGATATATTAAGTTATGCCATAGTATTCCCTCTGCCCTTTATCACCGGTTTAAAGCTTGGGGCAAGTGTATCTGTATCGGGAATTTGCCAAACTGTTAAGAAAATCGATACTGATACAGGATTGGTTTATTTTGACGCCATTGCTGAAACATTAAAAATAACCACTTTAAAACATTTCAAAACAGATGATCTGGTTAATATAGAAAGATCTTTAAAATTTGGTGATGAAGTGGGTGGTCATGTTTTATCTGGTCACATTATCGATATGGTCAAAATAGTTAAAATAGATAAAAGCTCTGATAATACAAATACAACCTTCACTTTTGAATGCGACATAAAATTACTCAAATATATTTTTCATAAAGGCTATGTTGCTTTAGATGGTTGTAGTTTGACTGTGGTTAACCCAACAGAAAATCCTCAAAATAAAAATAAAGGCCAATTTAATATTTGCTTTATCCCTGAAACTTTAAGAATAACGACCTTTGGAACAAAAAAAATAGGTGATTTAGTCAATTTAGAAATTGACCACCAAACACAAGTGATTGTGAATACGGTTGAAAATTATTTAAATGCGCAATCTTTATCTAAAACCTCTGACAATATGCGCAATTAAAGACAACACAAATAATAAAATAAAAACAAAGAATAAAATTCGAGCTATTTCACTTAATGCGCCAGCGAGCCCACCGAATCCTAAAAATCCGATAACGACGGCAAGTATGGCGCAAACAACGGCATAATATAATAAAGACCTGTCTCCGAAATACATCATAATATCCTCCTTATGAGTTATTTTCATTTTTATTTGGGTATACAAATTTGACAACATAAACTACATTTAAGTTCTGTTGCATATATATGCACTGTATTTTATTGAGTCACCAAGAAATTAATAATAAAGTGAAATGAACTTTATAAAAAAAACATGTATCTATACCTTTACTAAAGACTAAAAAAGGCTAAAGAAGTAAAAAAATAAGGGGAAATATAATGAAAAAAATAGCAGTGCTATCTTTATTGTTAGTCATGATTGCAGGTTGTTCTGCTGAAGGTGCTATTAAAATTGATAGTCCTTCTGCTAATAACAGTGCTAGCACAAACGGTTATTCAGTCTGATTTGAATTTAACGGGTGAAATCTACCTTCCTCATGTGAATAGGTTAAGACTTCACCTTCTTTTATATTGAAAAACCACTGATGGATAACTAATAAGTTGTCGTCTACTTGTTTTTTTATAAATGGATAGGTTAGACAATTTCGATATGAATGCATTAATCCTAGTTTTGCATAGTAGTCTGTGTCATCGAAATGTGCATCGTTATTTTTAACAATAGAAACCCAAGGTGTAATAAATTCGTTTTGAGTTAATCCTTTAGTATTCACCAATGCTTGAATGCCACCGCATTGGCTATGCCCTAAAATGATTAAATGCTTAATTTTAAGATGTGCAATACCAAATTCCAAAGCTGCACCCGAATTACTAAATCGTCCTTCACCTTTTACATAAGGCGGGACAATATTTGCAACATTGCGCATAACGAATAAATCACCCGGATCACATTGTAAAATGAGAGCAGGATCCACCCGAGAGTCACAGCAAGCAACAATCATTATTTCTGGGTGTTGTCCTTCATGAGACAAATTCGCCATCACTGTGCTTTCACCTTTGGCATATTTATCTCTAAACAGGCTATAACCTTTTAATAATTTAGAAAAAGATTTTTCCATTATGATAACTTATTGCTTAATGAATAGGGAAAACATAATTCATCCATGCAGCCATTCTTAATAAAATTTTTCGCATAATCGCTACATGATGAGCATGCTCGCTATAAATAGCCACTTGCCCATAAGAACCACCAGGTAATATCGATTGATATTGTGCGTATTTTGGATCGGTGATTTCGATAACAACAGGAATTCTGCCCGCTGAGGTTGATTGAGAAGCATCGGCTAAATCACCGGATGCAACCAATTGCCCTTCTGATAATACATCAAACATAAATTTAACTCTTCCTGAAAAAATTTCTCCAGGAATGCCATCAAAAGTAATTTCAGCTTTATCGCCCGATTTTAAACGAAGTAAACTATTTTGTCTGAACCAACCGACAAATTGTTTACTTTCATTATTAATAAAAATCATTAAGGGTCTAAATGGTAAAGTGGAAGCCATCATACCGGGTCGTATGAATACTTGTGTCACAAAACCATTTGAAGGTGCTCTCACCGTTGTCTTATCTAATTCAAATTCCGCCATACTGACATCAGCTTTAAGTTGATCTACCTTGGCTTTAGTGACTTCATAATCTCGAGTCGAAATGGCTTTTTTGGCCAACAACTCTGTTGATCTAACTAAATCATTTTCAGCCATAATGAGCTGCGCTTTTAAAGAATCGAGCTTATGTTTATAAGGCTCCGCATCAATCTTAAAAAGAACATCTCCCGTTTTAAGCTGTTGATTACCTTTAACCGGCACTTCAGTAACAATACCGGGTACAGCTGGGATAATTTGAGTTGAAACAAAATACTGGAGCCCTTTTTCTGAATAAGGATGGTTGTAATTCATCACAAAAATCAATGCACCAACCAATACAACACCACCTAGTGCTGCAGTCGGAACAGTCCATTTATTTAGAGGGATTTTAAAAATCTTAAAAATAAAAATGCAAATGGCGGTATAAGTTAAAAGTAATAAAAGATCCATTATGAATTTCCCTTTAATTCGATACGCTCTATTCTTTTTTGCAGCGAATCTATTTTTTCATTTAATTTCGACTCGAATCCCCATCCTCTGTCTTCTCTATATAAAGTGGCCCAAATCCATAAAAATGGCCAAATAGTATGTAGCGTAAATAAACTTACCCAGCCAGCAATATGAATGGCATCTTGTTGGGGATGTTGACGTTTTTTAGCTATTTCATAAGGAATATCATGAATGGCGATAATGCCGTAAAATAAAACGACCACCACAAAAATTAGCATTCCCAACCCAATGTAATCGAGCACTGTCTGCATCCTTATGACTAAATTTATCTTATCTAGTATAGCAGTGGATGTTTTTTAATAGTGTCATATCGACGAAAGCTCTGACAGCTCCCCGCATTTTTAGAAGTTGATTAGCTGTAAAATCAATATGTTATAGAAATAATAAATATTGGCACGATGTGACTTTATCCCTTCTACCGCAACGAGCGTAGTGAGTGGTAGCGGGAGAAGGTGGCCTGAAAGGCCGGATGAGGGCAAAAAACATGATTTCATTTAACGCGATGGCCAATCCACCTGCTCCCATGCGCTCGCTATGCTTTTTTCCTGGATGCCAGCTTTCGCTGGCATGACAATTTCTAGGGTTTTACAACAAGAAAGAGATGTTGGAGAAAAGTTTTTATTACTGCCACTCAGTATTCGTCAGGCTCGTTAAAATATGATCTTCCCATTTACCGTTTACAAATAAAAAGTTTTTAGCTTTTCCTTCGATTTCAAACCCTAAAGACTGCAGTGTTTTACCACTGCGCTTATTTTTGGGCATATAATTTGCGTGAATGCGATGAAGGTTTTTGGTTTTGAACATATAGTGAATACCCGCTTTAAGGGCTTCTTTCATATAGCCATGACCTTGTGCACTTTCTGCCATCATATAACCGACATGACAGGCATAAAATGCCCCATAAACAATATTATAATAATTAGCATACCCAATTGTTTTATTAGGTTCATCTTTGGTGAACATAAATAACTGAGTGGTTTTGTCTTCATCGGGTCTAAAATAATTAGAATGAATTCTTTGTTGCCAATACCCCTTAGTATAATAATTGTGTGGCCTAGGGGCTTCGTAAGGCGCATGAAATGCTTTGTTGGTATTCAAATAATCAACAATGGTATCGATATCTTTGAATTGTGCTTCCCTCACAATAAGCCGATTTGTTTCTAAAACAACACCAACGGGATCGGCCAGTTCTGCTTCTGACAGGGTTAAGGTTTTGATATAATTATGATATGTGGCCACATTTCTAAAACCAGAATGTTCATATGCTAATTTAACATAACTGGCATCAGCTAAAGCTGATGATCCAATTTGTTTACAACCTTTAGATTTTGCCCATTGCTCTGCAGCTTGCATGAGTTTTTTACCCGTCCCTTGTTGGCGATGATTGGGTTCTACATACCAGCTCTCGCAAACAGCGACAGGCGTAAGCGTTGAGCCCTCAAAAGAGTCTCGAATGGCGATTTCGATAAAGCCAACCACTTTGCCATTTGTCTCTGCTATAAAGCCCTGCTTAAAATCGGTGTAATAGAAATAATGTTGTATATCGAGCATGTGCTCAGCTTGGCTTTTACTGGGAAATAGCTGTTGTCTAAATTTAAGCCAATATTCTGAATCAAAATGGCCTGCTGCTCTTATATTCGTCATTTTTTATCAACCATAACTGAGTTTATTTGACCAATTGTCGCAAGAATCGTGCCTTTAAGGCAAGTTTGAATGTTTGATCTGATGACAAATACCTAATCTTAAGATAGAATTTTAAGTTACAAGACAAATACCGACTTCAACACAATCTGTATCACTACTCTCTCCATTGCACTTATTTGATGGACAGAATTTTATTGCCTAAACTTTTAGACCCCTATCACATAAAACATTAACGATAAAAAGGAGCAAGACCCATGTCTATTTCAATAACGATTAACGCTGTACGAGCTTTATTTATTCGAGCTAGCGATTTACGACAACAAACGAAAAAGATTAAAGGTTTTTTATATGAGCAATATATGCAAAAACAATAATGCACATCAAACATTAACCAAGCATCTAGAAGGAAGTATTGGTGAGTTATGGGCTATTTCTTATCCTCTCATGCTATCTGCCCTTTCGGGTACAATCATGTTGTTTATCGACAGGCTGGTGCTTGCTCGTTACGCAACTGAATCGATGAATGCGGCAGCCGCTGCCAGCATGTTTTTCTTTATCGTTCAATTTGGCACTATCTCCATTGCGGCTATCGCTGAAGTTTTTGTTGGGCAATATAATGGCGCCAAACAATATCTTCGCGTACGAGAACCGGTATGGCAAATGATCTGGTTTTCATTGCTAACAGCATGTTTATTTTGGCCAATTGCCCTATTTGCACCTAGTTATGTCATTCCAGCTGATTATGTGAATGAAGGCTCCAGCTTTTTAATTATATTATTGCTGTTTGGTCCTCTGTTTCCTTTGAATGCGGCCTTAAGTGCTTTTTTCATTGGACAAGGCAAAACACATATAGTAACAAAAGCTGTCGTGTTAGGTAGTTTAGTTACTCTAGTATTAGACTGTCTGCTTATTTTTGGCGTAGAAGGCCTTGTTCCAGAAATGGGCACAACTGGTGCCGGAATAGCAACTGGAATTGGGCAACTAACTGGCAGTATTATGTTGTTTAGTTTTTTCTTTACTAAACATAATCGCTTACATTATTTGACCCATAAACCAACGTGGGATCTCGATTTATTGACTAAGTGTCTAAAAATAGGTCTACCAAGTTCATTTGGTCATATTATTGCGATCACAGGATGGACATTTTTGATATTCGTGTTAAGCGATACATCTGCCGAACACTTAACTATCTTAACGGTCACTCAAGCCATTTGGGTGCTTTTTTCTTTTATCACAGATGGACTCCAAAAAGGTGTGACAGCCGTTGCCAGTAATTATATTGGTGCAAGAAGACCACAAAAGATACACGATGTTTTAAAAACCTCTTTTAAATTATCGTTAATTTTGTTGTTTTTTATGGCAATTCCTCTGCTTGCCTTTCCTGGTATCTTTGTAAAAGCATTTTTACCAGAAGGTGTGACAACACTAGACCCTTCGTTTATGCCAATTGTCGAACTTTCACTAGGATGGTTGTGGTTTGCTTTTTGTTTTGACGTTTTAGCTTGGTCTATTAGTGGTGTGTTAACCGCAGGTGGTGATACTCGATTTATTATGCTGGCAAATGGTATTGGCACTTGGGTATTTGGTATTGCACCAATTTACTACTTTGTTTATTTAGGTGGATTTTCTCCAGAGTGGATAAATATTTTAGTCAGTGGCCAGATGTTTTTGATTGCTGGTATGTTTTATTTAAGATATCGCGCTAATCATTGGCAAAAGGTATTGGTGAGTGAGTAAGACTGGATGCCAGCCTACGCTGGCATGACAGCTTTAGAGAAAATGCTTCTAGGGATATTGTACTTATTCAGAAATGGGCAATCCTTTGCCCTAAACTGCTTCCTTGCAAACTTCCATGTTAGCTGAATATCCCTTCAGCGACTCCTCAAGCATCATCCATGATGCCTTAATAATTAATCTATCATTCTTAGGAAACAATACAATAAGGTAATATCTGAACAAAACGTACGAACAAGTAGGGATGCCAATCTAGGCAAAACCTAAATTTGTCAGAATATATAATAAAAATAGAGGCTTAGCTGTGAGTTTAGATTAAAAAGCATAAATACCCCTTGCGAAAACAAAGGGCAATTTCTGACAAACGATTAAGATAAGTCTCACAAAGAAACAAGCAAATAGACTTTTTTAATTAAGGCTTAATCAGAGTATTATCTAGTTTTTTTAGAATTTTTCTATTTGTATGTTTTTTAACTTACCCTCTTTGAGGTAAGTATCCTAATGGATTAACAGGTTTACCATTTAAACGCACTTCAAAATGCAACATAACTGTTCCAGTTTGTTCGTTTAATCCCATTTCGGCAATGACCTGGCCAGCATCAACCAAATCACCTTCTTTCACTAATAGACTATGATTATGAGCATACGCCGTCAAGAGATTGCTATCGTGTTTAATAATAATAAGCTGGCCGTAACCTTTTAAACCTGCACCAGCAAAAACAACCTTACCTGCTCGAACTGCACGAACAGAATCCCCTACCTTACCACTAAAATCGATGCCTTTTCTTCTATCAGTACCAGTGGCATCAAATTCATGAATAATAGGGTTAGACGTTGGCCAAATCCATAAAGAGTGTGGAGCTGGCGCTCTGGGTACTTCTTTATTTTGTTCTTGCGTTTTAAATTCTGTTTCTTCTGGTACTTCTTCAAAGCGTAAGCTTGGTTGATTTGTATCACGGCTAGAAATAGCAGGCTGTTCAAGTGGTCTTTCTGAAAGTTCTTCAGTTTGTCTTTGTTTTATTGCTGCATAAGGATTTTGGCTAGACGATTTGTCTTCTACAGGTGCCAGTGCACTCTCATTCTCATCTTGATCAGAGAAAGTCGCACAACCGGTTTGCAATAAAACGAACAATAAAAACAAGCTTAGGCGAATAAAAAACTTCATATACTGCCCCAAAAAAAGTAAGTAATAACAGCTAAAATAACAACCCCAAATAAAAACAACTCAATTTTATCTAGAAATTTAACAATTTTTTCTTCTATGATTTTTCCACCAAAACGAGAGAGCATTGCAACCAAATTAAATCGAAGCCCTCTTCCTAAAAAAGCAGCTAACAAAAACGGAAAAATAGCCATTTCTGTCATACCAGCTGTAATGGTACATATTTTAAAAGGTAGTGGTATCAGTGCTGCAACAAAAATAATCCAAATGCCATGCTCTTGGAATAACATTTCGACTTCATTAAAATGACTGGTTAATCCAAAATACTCGATCATAGGTTGTACGAGTAATTCATAAGCAAAATCGCCAATAAAATACCCTACCATTGCTCCAATCACTGATCCCAGCGTGGCTAAAAAAGCAAAACGTACCGACGATCGAGGATTCGCAATTGTCATGGGCGTTAATAAAATTTCGGGTGGAAAAGGCAGCACTGCCGATTCTGCAATACAGATGCCAGTAAGATAATATGGCGCATGGCGATGACCAGCCCATTTAACGATTTGAGTGTAAAATTTTGAAATCAATGCCATTTTATTCAGCTAATTTAATTAATGTTGTCTAGTTGAGATTTGTTTATACCACACATTATTTTAACTCGTTGTCAGGAAAATATCTCTACTCCAGTGCTGAGTATCTTCTAATTGGGTATATTTTGTGAGATCAGTATGCAAAGGCGTAATTGAAACCATATTATGATTTATAGCCCAAAAATCGGTATCAGGACCTGCATCGAGCGCTGGACCGGATTCTCCAACCCAATATATTTTACGACCGCGCGCGTCTTCTGCTTGTATAATAGGCTCTGCCCTTTGTCGTGTGCCTAAACGACAAACCTTAAAGCCTTTTAGCTCATTAAAAGGCAAATCGGGCACATTTATATTCAATAATGTGCCTGCTGGTAACGGATGTTTATTACAATGATTCATTAATATTTCTGCTACTCTCGCAGCTGTTTCAAAATGTGTAGGTTTACCATTTTTATATGCCAAAGATATTGCGAGCGAAGGAATGCCTAAAAAACTCCCCTCCATTGCAGCAGCCACTGTACCTGAATATAAAACATCATCGCCCAAGTTATAACCATGATTAATGCCAGATATCACCATTGTTGGAGGCTTTGTTAACCAACCCGTTACTGCCAAATGTATACAATCTTTGGGGGTGCCATTGATAGAATAAAAACCATTTTCTAGCTCGGTTACTCTGAGAGGCCTGTCTAGCGTGAGTGAATGGCTAGCGCCACTTCTATCTCTATCTGGCGCCATCACAAATACTTCTGTTAATTGACGAAGGTGATGAACCAATGTTCGAATACCAGGTGCATGCACCCCATCATCATTGCTAACCAAAATCGTCATAAGTTAATTACCTTAATATTCATTCATCGGTTTATTTATAGATTGAGCAAATTATGACATAAATCACCTTGTCTATCAGGAAAGAATTAGATATAAGTCTTTGTCAGAAAGGTTTCTTTATTTTTTTAGTTAATTAAGTTTCAAATCATTGCAGAGATATGACTCATGTTAGAACAGGTATTTTATTACAGCTTAAAAGCATCACATCAATATAAATTCAATCAAATTTTTAGCTATCTAGCTCAATTTGATTGGGCTATCGAAACAGCGGTACAAAATAATGATAAAGAAATTTTTGAGGCGTTATTACAAATAAGCAGTGATGCGAGACTCGTAGAGTTATATCTTGCCGTTTTTCCCAAGAATGCAAAAAATCACCCTTTTGGGGAAAGTATTCTGAATCTTCCTTTTATTAAAAATAACCTCATACCTCAAATTATTTCTGTGGCTATCCAAGCAAAAAATGATGATTTGTTATTGGATATTTATAATCATGATAAATTGAGAGATAACGCAAATCAAAACGATGCTTTTATCTCTAAATTAATCTCTGCGATTATCTCTAAAAATAATGTTCATTATATTCAAGTTCTAAAAAATATACTAATAGATGTTAAAAATAAACAATTAACATTAACTAAAAAAGACATATGTACGCTCTATCTTTATTGTGTGGACTATAATTTGAGTGATTTCCAGAAAGAGATGACTGATGATAAAAACATTCTGATACAATTACTCACTGATGCACAATGTAATAAAACCTTGCTTGACAAAATAATAGGTTCTGAACAATTTTTTGAATATATCAAAATCAAAGAAGTACAACCGACATTTCAGCAATATATGGAATCTCACTCAAATTCTTTTTCTGATGAACAGTTATTCAAAATCCATCAATTGATTTTGCATCCTAATACCAGAGAA
>CAYSTH010000043.1:0-14895 GCA_964433995.1 uncultured Francisellaceae bacterium
TAATGGATTATGCTCTGCCTGTTCATATGCTTTTCAAAAAGAACAAAATATTGATTGGAAAGAACGTGAAGAAAAATTAATAGCAATGCTTTCTCAATTCAAGAGAAAAGATGGGGGATATGATGTTATTGTGCCAGGCAGTGGTGGTAAAGATAGTGCTTATACAGCGCATATTTTAAAATACAAGTATGGTATGAATCCATTGACTGTAACATGGGCACCTCATCTATATACCGATATAGGTTGGAAAAATTTCATGAATTGGATGCACGTTGGAGGATTAGATAATGTGTTATATACACCGAATGGAAAACTTCATCGGCTATTAACTCGTTTTGCCTTTATGAATTTATTACACCCTTTTCAGCCATTTATAATTGGTCAACGAATTATTGGACCAGCTATGGCAGCAAAATATGGTGTAAAGCTAGTCATGTATGGTGAAAATCAGGCTGAATATGGAAATAATATTGATGATAATAAGCGTCCTACTATGGATACGAGTTTTTTTTCAACTGAAAGCCCATATGCCATGAAATTTGGTGGGGTTACAGTAGATGAAATTTTAAGTAAACATGATTTTACAATTAATGATTTTGCACCTTACATACCTCCTTCAAAAGAAGTTCTTGATTCGGCCAAAGTGGAAGTGCATTATTTAGGGTACTATTTAAAATGGGATCCGCAAGAATGCTATTACTATGCAGTTGAGCATACAGGCTTTGAAGCAAATCCTGAAAGAACAGAAGGAAGCTATTCTAAATATAGCAGTATTGATGATCGCATCGATCCCTTTCATTATTTTACGACTTTAATTAAATTTGGTTTGGGTAGAGCATCTTATGATGCAGCTCAAGAAATTCGGTGTGGAAAGATTACTCGTGAGGAAGGTGTAAATCTTGTTCAAAAATTTGATCAAGAATTTCCGATTAAATATTTTCATGAGTTTTTAGATTATATTAGTCTAACAGAGTCAGAATTTCATGAGACAATTGACAAGTTTCGCTCACCCCATATTTGGGAAAAAATTGATAATATTTGGCAACTAAAACACCCTATTTGGTCTAAATAAAATGAAAGAAATGAATATTAAAGGACGCAAAATTGGTCCTAAGTACCCTCCACTAGTTATTGCTGAAATTGGAATCAATCATGAAGGAAATTTTGATAAAGCAATCCAGATGGTAGATGATGCAAAAAAAGCGTCTTGTGAATGCGTTAAATTTCAATATCATATCATTGAAGATGAAATGATTCCCAACGATGTGATCCCCGGAAACGCGAAAGAATCTATTTGGGAAATTATGAAACGTTGTGCTTTATCATCAGATGAGGAGCATAAATTAAAAACTTATGTAGAACGGAAAGGGCTAATTTATCTTAGTACACCTTTTTCTAGAGCTGCCTCGGATTGTTTAAATATGTTAGGCGTTGATTGGTACAAGATAGGCTCAGGTGAATGTAATAATTACCCCTTAATTAAACATATTGCTGAATTTGGTAAACCGATAATTCTTAGCACAGGCATGAATGATATAAAATCAATAAAGCCAAGCGTTGATATCATACGAAAACATAACTTGCCTTATGCATTATTACATTGTACTTCGATGTATCCAACACCTTATGAAAAAGTTCGTTTAGGTGGAATTGAAGAGCTTGCACAGGCGTTTCCGGATGCAATTTTAGGTTTAAGCGATCATTCAATAGGAAATTATACTTGTTTTGGAGCGGTAGCTTTAGGTGCATCTATACTTGAGAAACATTTTACTTCGGATAGCTCATGGCCTGGTCCTGATATTGAAATTTCAATTAATCCAAATGAATTATCTGAGCTTGTTAAGGGGAGTGCTGCAATTTTTTCAGCCCTAGGTGGAAAAAAAGAAATTTTATTTGAAGAGCAAGCTACTATAGATTTTGCTTATGCTTGTGTTGTAACAACACAGGCTATGAAAGCGGGAGAGGTTTTTTGCAAGGAAAATATTTGGGTAAAGCGCCCAGGAACGGGTGAAATTAAAGCAAAAGACTATGATAAGCTCTTTCATAAAAGAGCATTAATAGATTTGCCTATTAATACACAAATAAAATGGTGTCATGTTGAGGATCTTGAGTCTAATATTTTATGAATGAGAAAAAAAAGTTAAAAGTCCTTCACCTTGCGAGCTTTTCTGGAAATATTGGCGACATTGCGAATCATGCTGGCACACGCTACCTTTTTCAGAAATATTTGGATTTTGATTTTGTGTTTTCTGAGTTAGAAATTAGAGAATTTTACTGGAAACAAAGAATATTTGATGATGACTTCGTTTCTTGGGCAAACAGTTTTGATCTATTATTGATAGGCGGTGGAAATTATTTTGAATTATGGGTTGAAAATTCTGAAACCGGTACGTCGATAGATATTAGTCTTTCTAGACTTTCCAATATTAAAGTCCCTACAATTTTTTATTCTTTGGGTGTGGATATAGGGCAAGGTTATACTGATAAAACAGCAGAACGCTTTAATAGATTTATGAAAGCTGTTCTTGAACGTGAAAATATGTTTGTTTGTGTGCGAAATGATGGTTCTAGTAAGGCATTAAATATAGTTTTAAGTTCTCAAATCGCTGAAAAAATTCCTGTTATGCCTGATGGTGGTTTTTTTGCAGCAGAATCTCTTGAAAAAAATTTTTTGATGATAGAAAAAGAGAACAAGAAAATCAGCATTAATATTGCTGGAGATATGCTTGAACGACGTTTTAATGGCCATCTTACATCTAAAGATTTTCTTCAAGAGCTATCTAATGCGTGTATTTTATTGCTTGAGTCATATAGTGATTTAAACATTGAGTTAGTGCCTCATATTTGGAGAGATGTAACATTTATCGCAGAACTATTATCTAAAATACCAGATCAGTATATGCGTAGAAGAATAAAAATAGCATCTTTAAACCCAACAAAGGCAGGGCTATTTGATTTTTTAAAAGGGTATGCCATGTCTGATTTGGTTTTAGGCATGCGCTTTCACGCAAACGTTTGCCCGATCTCAATGAATGTTCCGACAAAAGGTTTGCTAAATTACCCACAAGTAGAATTGCTTTATGAAGAATTATTACGCCCAGATCGATTTCAAGATGTACGCTCTTCTGGATTCGGTCTGAAGTTGGCAGAAAAGTCACTAGATGATATGAAGAATCTTCATTTACTTCGTCATCAAAATCAATTACTGAATAAAAGATTATTTGAAAAAGCTAATGACGTGCTTAAAGATTTAAATGAATGGCTGCATAAATGTGTTTGTTAAAGTTTGGTGAAACGGTTTGAATATTCTTTTTTTTACACCCCATATAGCTTTATGGGCTCATACAGTTCCTGAATCATATTTAGCTAAAGCTTTAATGAAGGCGGGATATTCTATTAAACATTTGACATGCGGTGCTGTTCAAACATATTGTGCAGCCATGTCAGCTTTTGGTTTATCGCCTAGTTCAACACCAGATAAATCAAAATATGTTTGTTCTTTATGTAAAACAGGTTCTCAAAATTTAAGCCTAATTTATAATTTTAAAATAGACAAGTTAAGAAAATACCTATTTGACGAAGATATTTATGAGTGTAAAAAAAAGGCGCAACAGGCATTCATTAATAGAACAACTGAAGTGGAATTTCTTGGAGTAAATGTTGGCAAAATAGCTTTGTATGAATTTACATTACTCCATAAAAAAATGTCAACAGTGTTCACTGATATACAATGGAATGATTATCGTATATTTCTTGAGAATGCGTTAATTACGCTTAAGGGTTTTTCTCGTTATATTGAAAATTTCGATATTCAAGTGATCGCTACGTATAGTCCACAGTATTCTAATATCAATTCTTGCATGCAGTATGCTTTAAATAGAAGAATTCGAGTGCTATTTATGGAAGCTGGAAATAATATCAGTCATCGATTGGGTACGATGCGAATATGGGATTGGGGTATCCATAAATTGGTTAACCCTGCATTGAAATATTGGGAAATAAGTAAAAAAAATCCTGTATCAAAAGAATCCGCAAAAGCAGTATCAGAACATTTTAGACAATTACTAAAAGGGGAGCATTTTGCTGTTTTTTCAACTCCATATTCGGGTCAAATAAGTATTCGTGAAAAATGGGGCATTCATTCAAATCAAAAAATTTTATTGATGACTTTGAGTAGTTATGATGAAGCTTATGCTGCATTTTTAATTGATGCATTTCCTGAAAATAAAACTTTTAGTAATGTATATAAAACTCAGTTTGAATGGTTAAAAGCAACTATTCAATGGGTGAGTAAGAGAAAAGATTTATTTTTAGTCATTAGAGTGCATCCGCGTGATTTCCCAAATAAACGAGAACAAATTTGCTCAGAACAATCAGTCATATTGCAAAGTTTATTAGAAAATGTACCCGATAACATATATGTTAATTGGCCAAGTGAAGGAACCGCTTTATATGAGATATTTGAAGATACGGATGTAATTTTAACTGGTTGGTCTGTTACTGGAATGGAAGGCTTGGCTTTGGGTATACCTGTAGTAACCTATGATAAAAAATTACCTTCATATCCTGCTGATATAATGTGGACAGGCACAAGTGAAGTTGAATATTTTCAGAACATCGATTATGCACTTAAGCAAGGATGGAGCATCAATAACGTGATTAATGGTTTTCGTTGGTTAGGTTATAATTTTGTTGAATCTACTGTTATCGTATCAAACAACTTTGGTCGTTATGAGTTAAATGAAATAAGTCATTTTCATAAAATTTTAAGAAAGATTAAAAATCGTTTTCCTAGGATAGGCCAAGTGTTTGATCTGATAAATTGGCATGGAGCTCGAGAGGCTGAGAAAATTATTAGCCATATTCTAAAGAATAATTATGATTCAATTTCTGCCGTGAAGTCTCAGTATCGACAGGAATATGATGATGAAAAAATAATTACATTAGAATTAGTATCTATTTATCGTTTTTTGCGAAATAAAAAAACATATGCTGTTAATAAATCAGGCTTATTAAACAATATTAAAAATTATTTAGAGAATAAAAAAGTTTTATGACTCGAAAAATTCTTTTTCTTACAGGTACACGGGCTGATTTTGGAAAGCTTAAATCGTTAATTCAAGCTACTGAATCTGTTGATGAGTTCGAGGCTGCAGTTTTTATTACAGGCATGCATACATTGACACGATACGGTTATACAGTTGATGAAGTGTATCGTTCACTTTCAGAGCACAGATTGAAAGATGGAACACGTAGCGTATATGTATATCATAATCAGGTTCAAGGCGAATCTATGGAACGGATTCTTGCTAACACTATTGAAGGGTTATCTCGGTATGTTAGTGAATTTAGACCAGATTTAATCGTGGTACATGGTGACAGAGTAGAAGCACTTGCAGGTGCTATTGTTGGTGCGCTGCGAAATGTGCTTGTGGCGCATATAGAAGGTGGGGAAGTCTCAGGTACTATTGATGAGCTTATTAGACACGCAATTACTAAAATGTCCCACATTCATTTTGTTGCGAATGATCTTGCTTTAAAACGTTTGCTTCAACTAGGTGAAAAGTCAGAAATGATTTATGTTATCGGTTCACCAGATATTGATTTAATGCTATCTAATAATTTACCCCAATTATCCGAAGTAAAAAATTATTATGATATAACTTTCCGAGAATACGCAGTAGTTCTTTATCATCCAGTGACAACTGATTTAAAAGATACCGAGGTTTCGGTCAAGGCCATGGTGGATTCAATATTAGAAAGTAAAACTGATTATATTATTATTTATCCAAATAATGATGAGGGTTGTGAATTAATATTTAGTGAATACAAACGTCTAGAAGGTAATTCACAAATTAAACTTATTCCTTCAATGAGAATTGAATACTTTTTGGTTTTATTAAAATATGCTCGTTTTTTATTAGGAAATTCAAGCGCAGGTATCCGTGAATGCCCAGTTTATGGTGTGCCAACCATTAATATATCTAGCAGACAAACTGGGAGAGGGACATCTAATTGTGTCATACATGTGCCAGGTGATAAATTAAAAATATCAGAGGCCATCAATTCTATTTGTTATCATAGAATAGATCATCAGCCAGATTTATGTTTTGGGAATGGTGATAGCGCTAAACTTTTTTTAGAAGCTATTTCAAGAGAAAAGTTTTGGCAGGTTTCAACACAGAAATATTTTAATGATATAGCATAGGCTTGTATGTTAAGAATCATTGCGAGATTAGATATAAAAAATGGTGCGGTAATTAAAGGGATTCATTTAGAAGGACAGCGAAAAATTGGAGACCCTATTGAAATAGCTAATTTATATTATCAGCAAGGAATTGATGAAATATTATTTATGGATTCAGTCGCAAGCTTATATTCTCGTCCTAATTTATTTCATATGATAGCAGATGCTTGTAAAAAGGTTTTTGTTCCTATTACGATGGGCGGAGGAATTAATTCGATTGCTCACGTAGAAGAGGCCTTAAGATCTGGAGCGGATAAAGTTGCGATTAACACTGCATTTGTGAGATATCCAGATTTTGTTAATCAGCTAGTATCTGTATATGGTAGTCAATCTATTATAGGTTCAATCGAAGCAAAAAAAAATCCAAAAGGATGGCAGGTTTACATTAATAATGGTCGTGAACCGACAGGTTTAGATGTGTTTGAATGGGCAAAGGAATTAGAAGAAAGGGGTGTGGGAGAATTATTAGTGACTTCTATAGATCAAGAAGGCACGCAACGAGGTTTTGATATTCTATTGTATGAAAAATTAGAAAAAATAATTAATATCCCTATAGTCGCTTGTGGTGGAGCAGGAAAAATGAGAGATATAAATGATGTTATTCAGAAAGTCTGTATCAATGGAATAGCGATTTCATCAGTCTTGCACTATGCAAAATTATCAATTCCTGAAATAAATAAATTTTTAAAAAATCTCGATATTTGTTGAAAATATAATTAATAATGATTACATAGAGAAAAAAATGTGTAATAAAAGTAAAAAAGTGACATTATTTTTAACAACTTTATATCTTTCTTCAGTGTTTCTTTTCTTATTTTTGATTGCTAAGATTATATATATTCAGGAATCATTAATTTTTTCAAAGTTGCTATGGTTTGTTTTATTACTATTTCCACTTTATTGGCTAACTATTTTTTTTGATATAAAGAAAAAAATTAACTTGAATTTGTTTTTGCTAAGTATTTTTTTTTCGTTATTTGTATCAGAGGTAATGCTTGAAATTACTGGTATAGTAATACCTAAGAGTTTAAATGAATTGAGACAAGAAGAGATTAAAAAATTAAACATACCATATGATCATCGAACTAAATTGAATATCATTAAAGATTATAAAGAAAAATTAATTGAGGCCTCTCCTTCTTTTCATCCAATCACAACAATTGGTAAAACAGATTTTTTTGAAAATGAAAACTTATTTCCTTTAGGAAATCTTAGCAATACCAAGATTATTTTATGCAATGAAAATGGTTTTTTTTCTGAATTTTTCAGCGACAAATTTGGATTTAATAATCCTGAATTTGTATATGAAAAAAATATAGATATTATGTTGATAGGAGATTCCTTTACAGAAGGTGCTTGTGTTTCTCCAGAGAATAATTTTCGTGCAGTTATATCGAATTATATGAATAAAAATGTTGCTAATTTTGGGAATGGAGGAAATGGACCATTATTAGAGCTAGCAACGTTAATTGAATATGGCAGAATGCTTAAACCTAAAAAAATAATATGGATTTTTACAGAAGGAAATGATTTAAGTGATTTAAATATTGAGCTTTCATCTAAAATTTTAAGAAAATATTTAAGCAATTTTGAAAAAAATAACCAAGATTTGAGTGTAAAACAAAATGAGATAGACAATGTTTTAAGAAAATATATAGAATTTCAGTATGAAAAAATTGATAATTTAAAGGAAAATAAACCATCTTTTTGGAATATTTCTATAGAGAATATTATTTACCTCCGCCATTTAAGATATAGTTTAAATTTATACAATAACATAAGTGTTCAACCATTTTCTGATTTTAAAAAAGTTCTAAAAAAGGCAAAGGCAGAGGTTAATGAATGGGGAGGAGATATATTTTTTGTATATCTACCAATGTTCCCAGAAAAAAATAAAAATCATGCTAATTATATTCATGATAAAGTTTTAAACATAGTGAATGATTTATCAATTGCCAGCTTAGATCTTAGAGATTCTTTTGTAAAAAATGGTAATGATCCACTAGATTTTTATCCTTTTAGATTATATGGACATTATAATAAAGAAGGATACAAATTTTTATCAAAAGAAATTGCTAATTTTATAAAATTACAAGAAGTATTATAAAATAAATTAATTTTATAAAAAATATGATATTTCAAAAAAGTTTCTATGAGTGATTTGGAGGTAATATATTTTAGGAAATTTAATTGCATATTACCTAAGTAATAATATTTTTTTATGAGATGATTTCAAGAAGCAATAAATAAAATAGTATACTCTCATATATTAAAATTTATGAGATTTTAATTATTAAGCTTCTATTTTTACTAGCAAGGATGATCGTATGTTGTCAAAATTAAAAAATGTAGTATTTGCTTCAAGAGATATCTTTAGATTGTTGATTGGCTTGACGATGTATAATTTGAATTTCATTACACCATATTCTCGACGAACACGTCAAAAAACGAATGTGGCTTTAGTAAATACCTTTTGTCGGACAAAAGGAAGGTCTAATGATTTACTTAATAACATGATTAGTTTTTTTGACCGGGAAATTTTGCTTCCAAATAGAAATGGAATTCTAGGAAATCTGTCTATTGAGGAAATAGAACAAATCACTAAGGCTCTTGATGAAAATGGATATTATATTTTCTCAAAAAAATTACCAGAAAATATTTGTACTGAACTATTGAAACTTGCAAAAATTGAAAAATTTGAAGTTAGACCAATGGATAATGAACTTATGCATGGAAAAGGAGAAGTTTATAAAGAACAATACGATCCTAAAAATTTAAAAACAACGAGATATGTTTTAGATGCAGAAACATGCATCAATAATAAATGGATTCAAACAATCATTTCAGATTTTTCAATTTTATCAGTGACACAATCTTATTTAAGATCCTCTCCAAAATTTGATTCAAATGGTTTGTGGTGGAATACTAATTATTCAAATAAACCACAAGAGCAAGGTGCAGAACTTTTTCATTTTGATATGGATAGGCCAAAGTGGCTAAAATTTTTTATATACCTGACTGATGTGACTTTGGATAATGGACCACATCAATTTGTTCGAGGTTCACATCGCACAGGTGGTATTCCTAATTCTCTTTTAAAAAAAGGGTATGCACGAATTTCAGATCAAGAAATTAATCGAATATATCATTCTGAAGATATTGTAAAATATATTGCACCAAAAGGTACAATTATTGCCGAAGATACCAGAGGATTACATAAAGCCACAAAAATACAAAAAGGTGATCGCTTAATGCTGCAATTGCAGTATAGTAATAGTTTATTTGGCAGCGTTACCACCCCGGCAAAATTAAAAAGCTTACAATGTGAGAACATGAAATATTTATATGAAAATTACCGAAAACTATTTCGTTTGTATTTATAAAAAAAATAAAAATATTTTTTGAACTTTTTGAAAATAATACGCTAGATAATTTTTTGGAGAAGAGATGTTAATTAATTCGGTTTCTCAAGGAGAAATCAAAACTAAGTTTATGAACTTATATATTTTAAAATTTATTAAATCAATTGTTTTTATTTATAAAAATCGTAGATTTTATTCAGTTCTTAAAATTGATTTTATCAGATTCTTAATATGTAGAATTAGAAAATTTTATTTTATTAGGGTAAGAAAAGAACTTAAGATCTGGAATGGCTCAGAGGAAAAATTTGTAATAACTAAAAATAATCTTTCTACTATTGAACATAATTTAAATGGACTTCATGATGTTAGTGGAGCACGTTCTTTTCGTGTAATAAAACCACTATCTGTTATTGAAACATATCGTGCTTTAAACACAATGCCCATTTTAGGAGGAGAACTTCACGATCTTGATTATTCCTGTAATGCAAAAGTATTATCAATAGGACCGAGAACAGAAGGCGAGATATTTTGCCTTATTTCACATGGATTTAAACCTAAAAACATAACAGGCATCGACCTTATTTCATACAGTCCATATATTGATGTTGGAGATATGCATAATATGAAATATGATAAAGATTCGTTTGATATTGTTATTTGTTCATGTGTTTTGGTATATTCAAAAGATCCATTACTTGCGTGTTCAGAAATATTGCGAGTTTGTCAAAATGGTGGGTTGATTTGCTTATCTCAAGATACAACGCCAGAGGCTGGAAAAGGGCATTTAGATTCAAATTTAAAGCAGCAAACTATCACTATTGATGATTATTTAAAATTATTTTCACCTTATGTCAAAAGAGTTTTTTTGGCGACACGAGTTGCCAGAAAGATTAAAGAATAAATGTGAAATTGGTTCTAATTACACAATGAGTGTAATTTTTCAAATTGAAAAATTTTAATAAAGAGTATATTTTATGAAAATGCTGGATCGCGTAAAGTATATTCTTAATTTAATTAGATTGTTATTTAAATATTCAAAATTAATTTTTTTGTGCCCTATATTTTCAATATTAGCTGCTTTTGCTGAATTAATTGCTATGGTGGTAATTGTCCCATTAAGTGAACTTGCGACATCAGGAAAATTGAATTCCAACGATTATGTTCTTAAGGTTTTTGTCAACTTTGGCGTACCTCCTACAATGAAAAATCTTTTTTCATGTATGGTAATTTTTCTCATAATTAGATTAGTGGCATTATCTATAAATCAAGGATTTACAGTATTTATAAGCAAAAAATTTCATGCTTATTTATCGGCTACAGCTTTCTATAATATTATTAATTTTACCACATTAAGCGAAGTAAGAAAAAAAAGCATTGGTCATTATATGGCTCTTGCTGGAGATGAAGCTTTTAAAGTTAGTGAAATTTTGGTTTCTATAAATAAGCTTTTTAGTATTATTTTGCTTGGGGGATTGTATTTTTTAGCAATTTTTTATTTATCACCGTCATGTTCATTATTTCTGATTTTATTTTTAATTATATCAGGGGCTTTAATGACAAAAGCTTTTAAATTAAGTGGAAAGCTGGGAGAGCTAAAGTTTGAACAATCAAAAAAAGCGAACTCTATTTTTATAGATGCTTTGAATGGACTTGCTACTGTGCGATCTTTTTCTGCAGAAAAATATATTACAAAACAATATTCAAATAATATTTCGGCATACACAAATACTTTATTTAAGATTGATTATTTTAATATTCTAATTAAATTTATTCCTATTGCTACAGTATTATTAGTTTTTAGTATATTTCTCTTAAGTTCCTATTCCTATGTTATTGAAAGTAATAAAATTAATTTTCCAATTTTTATCACCTTAACACTTTTTATTATGCGTTTTCTTCCTGTAGTTGGACAATTAATAAATATATATATTCAGATAATATCAGATACAAAGGCCAGTCAAGATATTTCTGAAGCATTAAACATATCTGATCTTGTTTCACATAAAAACACGGTATCTTTTGATAAATGTGTTCATAGCATTTCATTTGATAATGTATCTTATGGTTATAATAAAAAAGATCTAATATTAAATAATTTTAATTATACTTTTTTTAAAGGTAAAAGTTATGCATTAATTGGGGCTTCTGGCATAGGCAAATCTACTTTATTAAAGCTCTTGATTGGACTAATACCTTTATCATCAGGGGATATAAAAATTAATAAGTGTTCAATTAATACTCTCTCATTATCTTTATTAAGGCGTAAAATAATCTATCTTGAACAAGATACTGTTATTTTAAATGATACAATAAAAAATAATCTTCTTTTTGGCTCTGCTAATGTTGAAAAACAAATTTATGATGCTATTATAGCCGCACAATGTGTTGAATTTATAGAGACTTTTCCTGATGGTTATGAACATAAAGTTAGTTATCAAGGATCAAATCTTTCTGGTGGACAAAAACAAAGAATTGGATTAGCTAGAGCAATTATAAGAAATCCAGATGTATTGTTATTAGATGAAGCAACAAGTGCGCTAGATTTAAAAACGAAGGATCGAGTTATTCGCAATATTTTAGATTTATATAAAAATAAAATTGTCATATTTGTTTCACATGATCCTGACATTAGAAACTATGTTGATGAAGTTATAGATTTTGAAAAAAATAATAAATCTGACTTTTCGATTATTCAAGAATTAAATATTAATGCTTAAATGTGAAAGAATATTAATTTTATGATTTTTTCCCCATATATTCTATTATATTTCATTCAAAATAATATCAAGAAAAGGTGGTTGGATTGGTTTATATGTTAAAAATTGATGGTGTAAGGCACAATATTGTTTCAAAAAAAAATTATTGTGCCTAATAAAAAGCTGATTTTTATAGACAATGTTTCCAATTTGTATCAAAAGGAATAGTCGAATCAGATGCCCAAAAATATAAATTATGCCTGTCAGGGTAAATGGTCTCAAAAACTTTAACATTTTTGAAATAAGGTGTTAGAAATTTTTTCAAGTCTGCCATATCTTTAAACTCATATTCATGTTGGTGAATATGTTTAATCCCATCATCTTTTTCTACTATAGTATAACCAGATAAAATTCCATCAGAAGATAAGCGCTTTTTGATATTATTTAAAATAAGATTAATTTCTTCAGGAGTAAAGTGTTCAATGGCGGCGTCCCAAACAATATTCTCAAAAACACCATTTGGCATTTGGTTTCTAATATCAGCAAGAATAAATGTAATATTATCAGCTTGATTTTTGCGTTTTGCTGTAGATATTGCCGTAGGATCAAAATCACAAGCGATCACTTTTTTTGATTTATGTGAATAAAAATGTTTAGCATTAAAGCCATCTCCACAAGAGAGCTCTAATAGGTTTCCACCTTTTAAAGCAAGCGTGCCATAGACTCCACGTTCGAGCCATAGACTATTATTGGTTTTAGGCCATTGATAATAAAGATCGATATCGTGATCAAACCACTCAGGAGCCGGCTGTAAGAACCATTGTGATGCAAAAAGTCGTTTATGAGCAGCGGAAGCCCATTTTTTTGTTAATTTACTTTCTATTTCAAATATTGTTTCGGCAATGCTTTTTAAAAGTCCTTTTTTGGGAAAATAGTGCTGTTTTTTGATTTGAATATCATTTATATCCATTTTTTACTTTTCCATAATTAGGTTATTTCAGCTAACATGATTCTAGTTTGCATGGATAGCTTTGTATAGTGAAAGAGGGTATTTTTATGCTTAAATATCAATTTGCAGCAGTTCTATGATTGCTTTAGAATAAAGTAGTCTTAGAAAAAGAGGTGAGTTCCTTAGTTTTTCATTTTAGGGATAAAAATGTGGTAAATCAAACCATCCCGGTTGCATTGTTTGTATATAAAAGATTAGAACACTTATCTAATACAATTTCTTCTCTTGTCAATAATAATTTAAGTAACAAAGTTGATTTATATTTATTTTCCGATGGACCTAAGAATGTAAAAGATAAACCTTATGTCGAAAATATTAGGAAATTCATAAGAACTCTAAATCATTTTAATAGCATTACTATTATAGAATCACATGCTAATAATGGTTTATCTAAATCTATAATTAGTGGTGTAACTAAAGTATTAGAAAGTCATGATAGAGCCATTATTATAGAAGATGATTTAGTACTTTCTCCCTACTTTTTAACCTACATGATCCAAGCGCTTAACTGGTATCAAGTTAACTCTCAAAGAGGATCTATACATGGTTATACCTTACCGGTCAAAAATCCATTACCTGATACCTTTTTCTTAAAGGGAGCTGATTGTTGGGGTTGGGGGACTTGGAAAAGAGCGTGGGATACATTTGAAAAAGATGGAACGCGGTTACTCAATCAGCTACAAGATCGAAAGTTAATAAAGCAATTTGACTTTGATGGTTTAGTGGGTAATTCTCAAATGTTAAAAGACCAAATAGCGAGTAAAAATGATTCTTGGGCCATAAGATGGCATGCCAGCTGTTTTTTAAATAACATGGTCACATTGCATCCCGGTAAAAGCTTAGTTAAAAACATAGGCTTAGATGGCAGTGGGGAGCATTGCGTGGCTGATCTTAATCTTAATCTTAATTCAAATCTGAGCACTCACGCCATATCAGTTAATCCTATAGCTATTAAAGAATCACCGTTAGCATATCAACTATATAAAGATTATTATCGAAGCATTAGAAGGTCTTTGATAAAAAGAGTGGTAGACGCTATTCGAGAAAAAATATGATGCAATTTAAAAGATTTTATAAATTAATCATACCTCCATTGTTAGATAAAAAATTGCGATTTTTATTCAAAAGAATAAGAAATCAAGGTGGATATTTTTTAGGTCCATTTTCTAGTTGGGGAACTGCGCAAAAAAAAGCAGTAGGCTATGATGCTTATGATATTATAAAAAAAATTAGGTCAACAGCGCTCAAGCAAAAAGAAACGGGTGTGTTTGCCAGAGATGGTGTTATTTTAGAACAGAAAGATTATTCACACCCTCTGTTAACTTCACTTTTTTTATCTTATTTACATAAAAAAAAGATTCATGTCATAGATTTTGGTGGTGGTCTTGGTTCCACTTATTATAACTTCAAAAATTTAACTGCAAATAGTGATTTAGACGTTATTTGGGGGATTGTGGAGCAATCTCATTTTGTGGATATAGGCAAAACAGAACATCAATCAAATCAATTGATGTTTTTTAAAGATTTAGATGAAATACAATATTCAGCAGATCTCATGATTTTATCAAGCGTATTGCAATA
>CAYSTH010000044.1:0-14441 GCA_964433995.1 uncultured Francisellaceae bacterium
AGTGCTCATAGATGGCATGCCTTTAGATAAGCTAGGGGTCTCTAACTTCAGAAGCCAAGTCGCCGCTGTGATGCAAGATGATCAATTATTATCCGGCTCAATCAGTGACAATATTTGTTTTTTCGATTCGCAACCTGACATGGCCAAAATTGAAACCTGCGCCAAAATGGCCATGGTGCATCAAGATATTATGAACATGCCAATGGGTTATAACTCCTTGATTGGTGAAATTGGAGCGTCTTTATCAGGTGGTCAAAAACAACGTGTACTATTAGCAAGGGCGTTATATCGTTCACCTAAAATTTTGTTTTTAGATGAAGCAACCAGCCATTTAGATGTGGCATTAGAACACGGTGTAAACCAATCTATTCAGCATTTAAATATGACCCGTGTGATTATCGCGCATCGCCCTGATACCATTCGTTCGGCGCAACGTGTGATTGTGTTCACTCCAGATGGCGTGGTAGAGCAAGCATTAACCTTGCCCGCTCATAATCAAACTAAAAGTGCTGAACAAGCTACTGAAAGCGCTCAAACAGAAACGGCAGCATCAACTACCAGTACGAGCAGCAGTATAAGCATGAATATGAGCTATGCTACACAAAGCTACAGCAGCAGCTTTAATACAAATACTGCGGATGAAGAAGAGCCAGCATAAAAAGCGCGGTTCTTTTTTTCTATTCTTTTCTTCTATGTGCCGCGACATTTGTTCGCGGCATCTATAAAAACATTAAAAAATACAGAAAATTTTAGTATTTATAATTTTTTTATCCCACTCTAAATCGTGTATAAGCACGCAACAACTACCCTAGAAAATAGCCAATAATCCTCATATAATTGCAAAAAAATAAAAACGAGTTTTCAGTAGTTAAAGGAGCTCGCTATCAACATTTCTTATCACCAATTACATCATATCTATCTTATCCCTTATTCTTTTGATCAAATTATTAAAATAAAGTTTGTTGACATAATAAAAAATGATGAGCTAGTGGATTAAGATATTTGTTTAATTAAATAGGCAATAAAATGTTTAGACAAAGAAGAAGACGCAGACTTTTTACACAACCCGATATATTGAAAAACTATTTTAGTTCTCTGCGCAAAGAGTTAATAACTTTTGTCATTAATGTTGTGCGAGCCATAGTCTATTTAGGGCTTAACTTATTCTATATTTTAAATTTTCTTTATCAAAAAACCAAAGCAGCAATAATTTTTATCTGTCATTGGGCAATGCAATATAAAGCGACTCAATTTGCTGTTAAGTTTGTCAAAGAAAGTGCTTTCGCCATTTACCAATTTTACACTTTTGCGAGTGTGCAATTCAAAACGTTTATTGTAAATACTGTGCCTATTAGGGCGTTTGTATTAATTGCAAGAGTATTGCCAATAGGTGATTGGTTAAAATATGAAGATGACCCTAACTCAAATAGCAATTCCCTTGCATGGGCTACACTATCGAAAAAATTTGATTTAGTAAAAGGTATATTACAAGTTTCTTCTGAAGAAGCATTGCATCATTTTTTATTAAAATGCCCATATGATGGGCCATTACACAATGCAGCATTTCACCAAGATAATGATACTACAGCATTAAAAATGATCTTAGAGGCGATTAAACCCGAAAAACGGCTGTGGGTTTTAACTCAACTGACTTCAAACGAAAATCCTATTGTATGTAGTATTGTAAGAGGGACATTTTCTAATAATCAATGTGAAGTGGTCATGAATTCATTGCCTCAGAAAGATAAGATTCATTTTATGAATCAAGTCAGTGTGTATGGCAATTCACCTATTATGCTTCAAGCCTCAGGAGGAAAAACTTGGAATGATATCAAAACCTTTATCGATCATTATCCTAAAGAGCATTTGTTAGATTATCTAAATATTAAGAATGATAAAAATGAAACATTCTTAACAGAAGCGGTGTCATATCGTAGAACCAATTATTTAGAAGAACTATTTAAGTTGATTCCAGAGCATGCGCGCCAAGCATATTTTGCCAAGCATCATCAAGGCTTAAAAGCCTTATTGTATGCAAAAGCTCATATTCGTTGTGCTCATCAAATAGAAGTATTAGAACGTCAGGGATTAAAATTACCTCCAGAACTAGAAAGTTTGCCTCGAAAAGAATTAAAACAAAATTTAAACATAATATTTGACTGGTTAGATGGAATAGCGAGAAGTAACGAACCAGAAGAAAGTGGAAAGTTTCGTGTGAGTGAATGGGTCGTGAGAGAAAATTTTAAAAAGAAACATGGCCAATATCCTTTAGATGTTTTAAATATTGATAAACCCGATCCTGATTTGTCAGAAATAAAAACTGCTTATAAAAAACAGATGTTATTTTTACATCCAGATAAAAACGGCAACAGTATTGAATCTGAAGAAAAATCTAAGCTGGTTAATGAAGCTTATGGCGTATACACCAAGACCGAAGTAAGAAAAATTTATCAAAAACCTTAAATAATATCAAAGCATTAAAAAGCAATGATTTCGTAAGACCTTAAAGATTATAAAAATAAATCACAATTTTTTAATGAGCATGACGTATTATCAATATCATTGAATATATTGAATTAGATTGGAGCTCTAATATGTTTAGACAAAGAAGAAGACGCAGACTTTTTACACAACCCGATATATTAAAAAACTATTTTAGTTCTTTACGCAAAGAGTTAATAGCTATTGTAATCGGTTTTGTGCGAGCCATAGTCTATTTAGGGCTTAACTTATTTTATGCTTTAAATTTTTCATATCAAAAAACCAAAGCAGCAATAATTTTTATCTGTCATTGGGCAATGCAATATAAAGCGACTCAATTTGCTGTTAAGTTTGTCAAAGAAAGTGCTTTCGCCATTTACCAATTTTACACTTTTGCGAGTGTGCAATTCAAAACGTTTATTGTAAATACTGTGCCTATTAGGGCGTTTGTATTAATTGCAAGAGTGTTGCCGATAGGTGATTGGTTAAAATATGAAGAACAAGATTCTTTGGTCGGTCATACTTCTTTTTCATATGCTGTAAGAGATAAAGATTTTGTGTTATTAGATAGAATTTTAAAGGTGTGTTCTCAAGAAGCACTATATCGTTATTTATTTATGAAGAATTACATAGAAATTAGTCCATTACAATATGCTATTTTTCACTATAAAACAGATACCACTGCAACTAAAAAAATACTGAAAGCTATTCTCCCTAAAAAAAGAATTTGGGTTTTAAATAATTTGACTTGTTATAATTCGAGATTAATTGTTTTTAGCTTGGCTCGAGGTGAAGATGTAGCTTTGCATTGTAAAAAAGTTATGGAATTATTACCTGAAAAAGACAAAATTCATTTTATGAATCAAGTTGATAGTCAAGGGAATAGCCCAATTCTTCTACAAGCTATGAATGGGCAAAGTTGGGAATATATAAAAGGATTTTTAGAGCATTATCCTAAACAGCATTTGTTTGATTATTTAAATATTAAAAATGAGAAAAAAGAGACGTTTTTAACAGAAGTAGTACAACATCCAGATAATAATTACATAGAAAAAATTATAGAGATGATTCCAGAAGAACAAAGAGCGGCTTATTTAGCCAAACATTCTCAAGGCATGAAAGCATTATTATATGCAAAAGCTTCACATAATTATTTTTATGCGTATTGCCATATTGCTACATTAGAAAAATATGGCATTAAAGTTCCTGAAAAATATGCACATTTATCTTCTAAAGAATTAGAAGAACAATTACCCAAGATTTTCGAAGAATTAGATGCGCAACAAGAAATAGACAATGTTGTTCAGTCAGTCAAGTTATACCCTAATGAGCAAACTGTAAGAGAGAATTTTAAGCTAAAACACGGTGTTTACCCCCTTGAGGTATTGCAAGTAGATAATGAAAATGTAAGTTTTAATGAGATTAAAACAGCTTATAAAAAACTTGTTTTATTTTCTCATCCCGATAAAAACAAAGACAGTGAAGAATCAACAATTAAAACAACTTTAATCAATGAAGCTTATGGAGTTTATGCAAAGTCAGATGTTAGAAAAAGTTATTATCAAACTGAATTATAAAATAATATTGAGGTAAGAAGAATGGATCAAGGTCAAAGAGCAATTATTGCAAAAATTAGAGTTTTAGAAAATAATTTAAAAAAAGGTAATAAACCAAAAATTGACAATGCATTATTGTCAGCTGGAAAAGTAGCCACATTAGGTGGATTAATTGCAGGGGGAGTTTCTTTACTTTACGCTCCGGAAACGTTAATAGCGGCCATTCCTTATAGCCCCTTAATACAATGGTCTGCTGGAACTTTTGGATTAAGTTTAATAGCTGGAGGTACTCGCTATTTTACTACTGATGGTGAAAAAGAAGCCAAGGTGGCTCTGAAAAAAGCATTTAAAGATAGGATAGATATTCAACTTGGATTTCTTAAAGAACCTAAAGCTGGCAGTAAAATTGATTTTACCTTTAACATTGATTCATCGGTTTATCCTGAATATCAAAAAAAGACCCAAGAACAAGTTCAAACTGATACAAAAAAAGATGCTATTGTTCCACTTAACATGGCTGAATACTATGTACAGTTAGGTTTGCTTTTTAAAAATTTATTTAAAGAACCAGTTGAAAAGAGACCTGTGGTAGAAAAGATTGATTTGAAAAATGCAGAAATGACAGATGAGCACTTTCAAAATTTATTGTCGTTTAGTATTGGTTGTTGTGGCACAAAAACACTCGATTTAAGTAAAAACAGATTGACTGTTCTTTCTATCCAATCTTTATATGAAAAAATTATAGATAAGGAGTCTGCATTTAGTAAATTAAAGTCTTTAAATTTAAGCCATAATAATTTAAATAAAATGTCTTTAGATAATATTGAAAAAATTGTTCGCTATTTAGAAATTGAAGAACTTGATTTGTCTGGCAATAATTTAAATGGCACTGGTACTAATATTAATGAAATTGACGAAGATTTATGGAATTTTTTAGAAAATCAACCAACAAAAATGCCCTCTTTAAAAGTGCTGAAACTCTCAAATGTTGGTTTGACCGATAATTTTTCTGAAACAATTAAGAAAATGATTAAAAACCCAAGTATTTTAACACATTTAGATATTACCAATCATCCACATTTAACACTACTCGGATTACAATCCATTTTACAAAGTGCTTTTAACGTTAATCAGTCTCTTCGTGAGTTTAAGGTAGATCAACCTGAAAATTTAAATATGGATGATTTGGTTCAAACTAAAAATAATATTTATGCGAACATGTATAGTGTTTCTCAGCAAGAAAGAGATGAAAAAACTCCTAGATTTTTATACCTTTTAAATCAATTTAACAAAGATAAAAAAGAAAAAATAGACATGAAAGATCGTCTTGGTAAAAAACTTTATAAACGTCTTGAATTAATCTCAAAAGATATCATGACAATAAGGATAGAAGCTTTAGGCATTGAAGAAGATTACTCCATAATAATTTCTGAAAAAGAGTTTATATTGTATAAATGTGGAGAGTTAGGAAATTTTTATGAAGTAGTTTATCACCAAAAAGATATGAAAGGATTGGATGAAAGATTGTTTCAGGGTGACGAAGAAAAAGTAAAAAAACCTGAAGATCTTAATGACAATCCTTACTTCATATTGTCTAAAAAGAAATTGGAAGCTGATAAAATAAAATATAGTGATATGTTTGAAAAGGGTTTGTTAAAAGCACTTTAAGAAAAGCAATATAAATAAAACAATAATAAAAAGGCTTTTTAAATGAATAGGTATTCATCTGAATCGATAAAATCAAATCAATTGTTAATGCAAAAACTTAATAACCTGTATATGCGGAGAGATTCTACCGATTTTTTGAAAGAGCTGAATTTATTAAAAAGCCTTGATATAAAAAATGCTTTTCTAAATACAATTAAATTAATTAATGCACTTTCTAAAACACACTCAATTTCAGAATATTGTGATAAACCCTTATATTTAAATTTAAATATTAAAGAAAATGTAACAGTTTTAGATTTCTTATGTGCACACTCTGAAGAAGGTAATATTTTAAAAGCTTTAAAAAATAACAAAAATCATACAAATAAAAATATTTGGCCTGAGGCTATAAAAGAAAATTATATTAAAGTTATCAAATGGTTAATTAAAAATGATGTTCAGTATATTAATACACCTTGTGAAAATGGATTTACACCAGGTGCATTAGCTGTATTGATGGGGCGTAAAAATATAGTTAGTATGCTTCGTGAAGTAGGGGCATATTTTAATTACGTTACAAATGAAAAAGGGTACACTTTATGGCATAGGGCAGTAATAGAAAAAAATGAACAATTAACCGATAGTTGTATTGATTGTAGACTGCCCATTAATACCCCTGACCAAGAAGGATACACGGCTGCATATTATTTAGTAATGAATAGCCAAGGTAAAATAAATCCCAAATTAAAAAAATTGCCTGGTTTCAAATCCGCGCTTGTTTCAGATGCATTTAATAGTATTTTGAAAAATAATCTTTCAGGATTAAATGCTATTTTAAACGCTAAAGAAATTTCAGCTTCATCTAAAAATGAGCAAGGCTATACCTTATTAGATATAGCCTGCATTATGGGCACAGACAAAATTATTAAAGCATTAAGAAAGCATAATGCAAATTTAAGTTTATATGGCATTAACAATTTAGATTCCCAAAAAAGCTATTTAAATCAATTAAAAGAACTCCAAGATAAATATGTCATTAATATTGATACTGATGATAACTGTATTAAAATTAATCTAACGCATCTAAGTGCAAAGGGCCAATTACTTTCTAGCATAAAGTTCAATCCATGGATAAAAAATGCTGAAAAAGCAAAAAATGCAGGAAAATGGAAAGTTTTTGCAAAAGATGATAACACTTGTTATGTGTTAATCACTAAAAGTCAAACAACTACAGAGCCCGATTTATTTTGTGAAGTATCGAGCAACGGCGAATTAAAACTTCAATACGCTAATTTGCCAGGTGCCACCCTACAGTTATCTACAGAAGGTGATTTTGTTTTTGATTCTGTTGCTTTAGTCAAAAATTTAGATGTTCAAGCTAATGAAATTTTATTTGCTGAAAACAGCAAAACATTTAATGGCCACGCCCTAAAGTTAACAGCTAAGCAAATAGATTTGCAAGGTTCACATACTTTTGCAGAAACAGAAATTAATTCAGCCAAAGATTTTATACAAAGTGGTGATTTTGTTTCAGAATTATTTTCTTTAAAAGCAAATTCCGCTACCGTAGCGGGCCAACTAATGATACCTAATAAAGCCAACATTGATACCGCGGTTAATTTTACATGCGAAGGAAGCATTGTATTAGGTAAATCAGGCAACATAAAAGCACATGTTTTAACGATAGCTAAACAAGCCCAAATTTTGGTACAGCAAGGTGAGTTAAAAGCCCATGGTACAGCTAAACTTGAAAACTCAGGTGCAATAATAGGTGATCAGCTTTTTTTAAGTTCAGGTTTAATGCTTACCAATAACCATGGCGGTTTAATTAAAGGCTTAAGTTGTGTTTTAACTGCGCCACAAACTAATCAAGGTGGTTTTTTACTGGCTGGTCAAAAATCGACTTTATCTTATATTGATTGGGGATTAAGTTTTGCTCATGCCGGCATTAAAATAGCAGAAGTAGGGGCCTATATCACCAATCCTACGGCCATATCCTTAAAAGGGTATTTATTGGCAGCCAAAACCTTAAATCGTGCAGCAGATATATTGTATCGATCAACAGTTAAAGGAGAAGAAATTAATCATTCTGAAATTGTCACACTGATTATAGAAAATGTCATTCCTTTTATTGGCAATATCTCTTCTCATGAAGAACAAGCAAAAGTATTAGTAAACATACTTTATCAATGTTATGGAAATTATCAATCTGAAGAGGCCTTTATTCACAAAAGCCTACTTGCTATCGAATCGATTACACGATTAGTGAGCTTAGGTACCGCAGGCATGTTGAATGAAGAAAATGTTCTTTTTTTACAAAAAGCAGCAGAGTTTATTAAATATTCACGAGTAGGTCTAAAAGCAGCAGAGTTTTCTATTGAAGCAGTTCGAGGAGGAGCATTAGATAATGCACATGTTTTAGCTAAAGCAAGAGATAATTTTAGCACAGTAGCTGAAATGGCTCTTCGAGAATATGCGCACTCTTTAAAACCTATCAAATTATTTAACACAAATATACAATTGCCCGCCGGTGATTTAGCCATTTTAGCCCTTAATAAAGGGTATAGTGCTGATTTGTTGTTGCAAAACTTAGTATTTGGTATGTTGCATGCCGCTAAGCAAGAAGGATTAGTGACAGCTGAAGTTAGCCTATATGCCGATACAGCAATTCAAGGCGTGTTAAAAATAGGCCATTGGAATGATTTATATCAATTATATGAAGAAGGAAAATTATCTAAGCATACTCTTGCAAACGAAGCTATTAACAGCATCTTGTTTATTTTAGGTAATCCTATTTTAAGAGATAAATTAGTGGCTAAATCAGTAGAGCCAGAAAAAACACCTGCCGAATTATCAGAAATTACCGTAGAGCCACCTCAATCTGAAGAGCCAAAACCAGCACAGGAATGCGAGCCTGAACTTAAAATTGCTTCGGAGGACTCAAACGAGCTAAAACCTGAACAGGCATCTGAACCTAAAATTATTCCGGAAGAAACAGAAGAACAAAAAACTCTTAAGGCTTTATATGAACAAAAATATACATTAGAAGAAGAACTAAAAAACGCTAAAACACAAGAAGCACGAGATGAAGTGAATGCAAAAATTGATGCTTTTATAAAAAATACTATAGAAAGATTCAAACAGATTATTCCTGAACGTGCTTTGGTCGATATTAATATTGATCCCTTAAAGTTTGTTGAAGAGGCATTAAATAAAGATCCACAAGAAAATAAAGAAAAACAGTTAGGTTATGATTTATTACAAAGTTCACTGATTGAAATTCAAAAAGCCTTTCAAGGTGAATATGCCGCCCATGGTTATTTAGGTGCATTTGCCGATGCTTTTCACAATGATTCATTCATCAATAACAATGGTAATACTGATATTTATGTTCGGCACGTAGGTACCAATACTGGTCAGATACATGCAACGGGTTCTATTGGTGTATTTGGTCAAGATGCATATAACAAAACGTTAGAAAATAAAATCATCAATAAGAAATTAACACATCTTGTAAACTCTCAGTTTCAGAACTTTGAATCAGGAACAATTTCTGCTGAAGAGATTATTTTATCTTATTGTGTCGGTTTGTTAGACAATTTTGGAGTTATAAACTCTTATCAAAACGTAAGAGTGGTAGCAAGTCGAATTCTTGAAAATCATGAAACTGGAAAAGTAATTGCCACAAAAGACGTCAATTTATTATGCGATTTATTGGCCCAAAATAAAGGTTTGATGAGCGGTGAAAACGTCACTCTTGAAGGCACTGAAGAAGGGGCAATTAATTCGGGAACAATCTATGGCTTAGATAAAATTAGGTTAATTTCAAAAAAACTTGCTTCAAATGAAGAAACAGGTGCATTGATTGCCCCTCGAGTCGCGTTTGAAAGCCAAAACATTAATAAAGAAGGTGTTATCAACTCAATAGTGGTCGACACACTAGGTTATGATGAAGCCAGGCCAAGTAGCACGACATGGAAAAAACAGGATGACGATTCTATAGGGGCATTATTATTAAAATCTAATGCCTCAGACAATATTGAGGCTGATGCTTTTTCAAGAATTAGTTTAGTAGATGTGACATTAGATGCGCCGTTTAAAGACAAATTACTTTTTAATGTAAGCCCAGATTTTTCTAATATTTTACAATTACATTTCCCCGAAGCAGATACCATTATTCCAATAGGAATTTTGCCTCAGTTATCTAATGAAGCAACCTTAGTTTTAGATGCACCAGGCCATGATTTAGATGCCACTGAAACCAGTACTTATAATAGCCATTTCCGATTTACGGGTAATAATGTGCTGTATTCAGGAGGCAACACAAATTTTAGTGAAACGGCTTTTTTTGCAGTAAATAAAATGGTAGGCCACGGTGGCGAAACAAAATTTTATATTGAAAAGGGCGGTTTTATTCAAGCCGAGCAGATGCTCAATAAGGGCCTATTTCACTCAGATGGCATTCTTACTTGGAATTTGAAAAAAATAGATAATGATGCTGAGCTAGAGCACTATACCCAGTATTTGTATAAAAATAAAAAAGAAAAAGATAATAATCAATTAACGCCTTGTGAATCCACTCGAGTTGTAGAAGATTCGGGTGTGATATATGCCGTAGGCCATCGAGGCCATTTGGGTGAATTTAATCAACACGGCGGAGTGTTCTTGAGTGGAGAAGAAGGCAATTTTGTTTATCACGCAGGTGGTCATCAAAGAGCTATTTTAACACATGAAGCCAGACAAACTGCCGATGTGATAGAAGATGGCGGCATCAATTATTATACTATGCCTACTTATCATAATGCGGAGATGAATAGTACTGGGCAAAATACTCTGATGGGCAAAGAAAAGATTTTGGCCTCAGGCTTTGATTTTGAAGGAGATAAAGGTAGTTTTTTGTATGCAGGAAAAGATATTGAAGCAACGACACAAAGTGCTGATTATCATATTCCTGCAACAGAAAGTAGATCACGTAAAGGAAAATTTAAGAAGTATGTTCATCAAGATGAACGTGGGAATGTTATCACACAAAACAACATATCTTCAAAAAAGGGTGATGTGTTAATCCTTGCACCAGACGGCAGTGTAAAACTAGAAAAAACAATAATAGATGCAGGTAAAAATGGCATCATCGTTTCTAAAAGTAAAGTTGATTTAAATGGGGTGAGCAACACCACTCAATCTAAAGATCGAAAAAGACACCATAGCTTATTACGTTCTAAAACAAAAAAATCTGAAACCACAGAAACTAAAATAGAACGTTCATATATTTTTACCAATGAAAATTTAACAATTTGTTGTGAAGAACTTACATTAGATGCAACCTGGGCTAGTATAAAAGGTGATTTTCATCTTATTGCCAAAACAGCAGCATTTGATGGCAAAGAACAAACCTTTGATAGTAAAACAACAACCAAAGAATACTCATTTTCAATGCCGGCGTTGGATAACCTACAAGCTATTTTAAATGGCAAAAATGCCAAAGACATATTTAAGCATCTAGTGAGTTCTTTTGGTTGGAACGGGCAAGAATTACAAAAAATCTTACATGCTAAAAGTGTCACAGAATTACCAGGGCCTGCCATTCGTTTTGCTCGAGACACATTTAATTTAACCACCTTTGTAGCACATGCTTGTGGTGAACTAGGAAACTCTCCCAAAGACTTTATAGGAGCGATAACTGATAAATTAGGTTTAACCGTTCAACTTGGTGATGAAAATAAAACACGCATTCCAAATCCTCGTTTTAGTTTTAAAATGACCAAAACAACTGAGCAAACCCATGCAAGTCAAAGCATTCCAACAGAGATTGTAGTGGGTGGGACTTTCAGTATGCTGGGTAATACGTTGTATTTACGAAAAGGCTCAAAGGTCGATGCTGAACAGTTGAGAATATTTTTAATAGAAGGCATTAAAGCCACCTATGGTACAGAAATATTTCAATTTAGCCGAAACTCACAAAGTATCAGCTTAGGTATGAATGCCTTAAATCCTTCTGATATTGATGTAGGAATAGGATTAAGTAAACAATATAAATATGATGAAACTCATCATAACGCCAAATTAAATGCTCGAGATAAAGCCGAAATCCATGCACTTCAATCCATTGAAGGTAATTTACAAATTGAGGCAGAGAGTGGAGAAGTTGCAGCCGCTCATATGAATTTTGAAAGCACACAAAATACGCATATTTCTAAAACTTTTGAGCTGAATGTTAGTGCCAGTACAACAGGAAGCTCTGCAGGCGCAAGTATGCAAAAAGGAAAAACTGAAGAATATACAACTGAAGAGCTAGCAGGAATCAAAATAAAAAATGGAATTGTTCGTGCCGATACCGTTAATTTAGAAAATGGTTCAGAAATTATTGCAAAAGAATTGCATCGAGCCGATGGCAAAGAGGGTTTACCTATAATAACAGGCTCAGATGCAAAAGATAGCAAAGTAGAAAAATCAAAAGGTTTTGGCTTTCAGGTTCAGCCCAATCAAGGTATGAGTGGTAATCCTAGTGGCGGTGTTAATTTTGTTTCAGAGAAACAAGAAACACTTCGCCGAGCAACTGTTATTGCCGATAATGTTGCTGAAGGAGATTTGCCAAATGTTAATACTGATGCATCTAAGCAATCTGAAGTCATTACGAATAAAAGAAAAGCTGTTGATCTAGAAGGCAGTAAAAGTGAGTTTGATAAACTTACCGAGGTAGGGAAACAATCAATAAAATCTTTACAAACTCTACTTAATCCAGCTGAACCTCAAGAAAACGCTTCATTAAGTTCAGATAATCCGTTTAATCCAGTTGAACCTCAAGAAAATACTTCATTAGGTTCAGACAATCCGTATGTACAGAAAGCATTAGAGTCTCAATATAATAACTTATTTAGCGAAGTGTCAGGTTTAGGTAAAAAGCCAAAAGAAGTTCCTCAACTTCAAAATGAGCTACCCAAAAAACAAAAAGATGAAGAAGAGAAAGGTAAAAAGGTTATTTTTAGCAAAAAAACTGAACCTAACAAAAGTGATAAATCATTATCAACAGAAAAATTGAATAAAAGTACTCTTTGGTCACCAATCTATCAAAAAATCATTGGTGATTCTGGTTCTTATTTAGTTGGTTGGCAAAAGCCAATGAAAATATCTTCTGAATCGTCACCGTCTTTTGATCAAAATACAATCACTATGAATGAGTTGCGAGAGTTGTTTTTTAATACAAATAATTTAGCAGAAGGTAAGAAACAAGAAAATATTTTTAGAAAAGTTTTTAATCATGTTGATAATGAATTGCAGAATATACATCAATTGTTTGATCCTGATTTATCTCGTGATAGACGTGAAGCAATCTATCAAAACCATCCGCAACTGCGAGAATACGAAGATGAATATAATGCAGGCATTCAGCATTTTACCTCAATTATGCCTAAAAGTGCTGCAGGATTAGCAGGTGATTTGGCTTTGGCGACAGGAGCTCTAGCTATACGTCCACTCTTGATGCAAGGCAAATATTTATATGTTGGGTACAACATAGATAGAAAAGGTCAGATGACACATGTTTTTTCTACAGTCAAAGGAAAGCCCAAACATGGTCACTTATCTGATACATTATTAAATCGTCGAAAAATTGCAAAAACTTTTTTAAAAGAGGAAAATTTTCTAGGTAAAGATCAATGGGGTAACAAATGGTATGCAGAAATAGCGCCTAACAATACGCAATTATGGGCAAAATTTAAAGCAAATGGACCGCTAGAAAGCGGCGGATTAAATAACAAAATTGTGCCATGGGATTCATTGTATGGACTCCGCAAACCACCTTTCAAATAAAGAGATTAACTTATAATGTTAAACCAAGGAAATATAAATCAATTAAAAATATTACGAAAATTTTTGATGGGGCAAGTTTGTGTCAATGCTGCAAATGAAGATTTGGCATCTGTACTTAGCAGTATGTGTATTTATACTTTTGTAGGTGGAGTTCCTGCTGTAATAAGTATTTGGCATGACTGGAAAGATTGTTGTGAATTATATACAGTAACCGAATTTAAAAAAAATTATGATGAACAAGTTGTCGCACAAGCATTTATGGCAGCATTTAGATTTTTAGATGATATTTTTTGGAAAAAAGATAACGAGGTGACTATAGGGTTTGTCACAAAGGCTATTGATGATTGTTTGGTAGATATTTCAAATAACACAGAAAATGAATTATGGAATATTTGGACCAAATTTTTAAAAAAAGAAGAAGGGCAGCGTTATCGATTTGCTGAATCGATAATGTTACCCATAATTGTGGAAAGGCAGTTTGAAGGTACAAAGCATTATAATTTTATTGAAGAAGCACTTTCTTTAATGAATTTTCAGGATATAAAAAAAGGTTTATATCAAGCTTTTGATTCTGAGGGAAAGACCATTCAAATAAAAATGAAATACAACAAATCTAAAATATTGTTTTTATTAAAGCTGTTTCTTTTTGTTTTGAATACCTTGAGATTCTCATCAACCCAAAAAACATATTATTTTGAAGTTACTTTACCTAGAAATTATGAGGAAAAAAAAGAGTATCTTGAATTAAATTTATCTGAGTATCTGAAAAAACATGGATTATGTACTGTGGATAAAAGTTTGCCAACGCTCATTTCTCTTCTTAAAGAAATAAATCAATTTTAGAGACTATTATTTAATAGTTTTTCAAGCACCTAAATCTAAAGGAAAATTAATGCTTTTAAAAAAAGAAGCATTCAATACGATATTAAAAATATTTACACAAATAAA
>CAYSTH010000045.1:0-14357 GCA_964433995.1 uncultured Francisellaceae bacterium
TCAAGCGATGACAGATAGCCTACAGCATGAATATGGCAATCCTTCTTCTCGCTCTCACTCATTTGGTTGGCAAGCAGAAAAAAGCGTTGAGCAGGCAAGACAAAATATTGCCGATTTATTAAATGCTGATCCACGTGAAATTATTTTCACAAGTGGCGCGACAGAATCAAACAATCTAGCCATTAAGGGCGCAGCTCGCTTTTATCAAACCAAAGGCAAGCACATTATTACTTGCAAAACAGAACATAAAGCTGTTTTAGATGCTTGTAGGCAGTTAGAGCGTGAAGGATTTGAAGTCACGTATTTAACCCCCAATCAATCAGGGTTGTTAACATTAGAACAACTGATCTCGGCTATTCGTCCTGATACCATTTTGGTTTCTTTAATGCACGTCAATAATGAAATAGGCGTGATTCATCCTATTGCTGAAATGGGTGCATTATTGCGTGAAAAAAATATTTTATTTCATGTGGATGCTGCACAATCTGCAGGTAAGTTACCACTAGATTTGTCTACTATGTGCATTGATTTACTGTCTATTTCTGGACACAAAATATATGGACCTAAAGGAATAGGCGCATTATATGTTCGTCGTAAACCAAGAGTGCGTTTAGAAGCACAGATACATGGTGGTGGACAAGAAAGAGGGATGCGTTCAGGCACGCTACCTACCCATCAAATCGTGGGTTTAGGCATGGCCTGTAAAATAGCCAAAGAGCGCATGCAGCAAGATTTCGAACACACTAGAAAATTATCTGCGAAATTATGGGCGGGAGTACAATCCATTGAGGCCGTATATTTAAATGGTGATCAAGTTCAACGTGTGCCCAACATATTAAACATTAGTTTTAATTATGTAGAGGGTGAATCGTTAATTATGGGATTAAAACAACTCGCTATTTCTTCAGGTTCTGCTTGTACATCAGCCAGTTTAGAACCGAGTTATGTATTACATGCATTAGGGTTAAGCGAAGAATTAGCCCATAGCTCGTTGCGTTTTTCTGTGGGTAGATTCACAACAGAAGCCGAAATAGATGAGGCCATAGGTTTAATAAAAAATGTGGTCGATAAATTAAGAGAAATGTCGCCTTTATGGGATATGTATAAGGCAGGCATTGATTTATCCACCATAGAATGGACAGGACACTAAAAAGAGGTAAAAACAAATGGCATATAGCGATAAAGTAGTCGATCACTATGAAAATCCTAGAAATGTTGGCAGCTTAGATGCAACCAACAGCCAGGTTGGCACAGGTATGGTAGGTGCACCTGCTTGTGGTGATGTGATGAAGTTGCAAATTCAAGTGAGCCCAGAGGGTGTGATTGAGCAAGCGGTTTTTAAAACCTTTGGGTGTGGCTCGGCAATTGCCTCTAGTTCTTTGGCCACAGAATGGTTAAAAGGTAAAAATTTAGATGAAGCTGCCACCATTAAAAATACGCAAATTGCGGCAGAACTAAGTTTACCACCGGTAAAAATTCATTGTTCTTTATTAGCTGAAGATGCGATTAAAGCGGCGATTAAAGATTATAAGCAAAAACAAGAACTTACTCAGATTGAACAAGTCTAACTTGTACTGAAAAAACGGATTTTGTACCCCCTTTGACAGGGGGTCGACCATTGAGCACTTGTCCGCCATAGCTTTAGCGACGGCGGAATGCGAAAATGGGCGGGGGGATGTTATGATTGGTTGAAATTTCCCAACATCCCCCCGTCTTATTCGCGAGGCTCATAAGCCGGCCCCCTATCGAAGGGGGCTAAAGATCCCACAAATGAGATATACAATATGCAACAAAACCTATCAGAAAATAATACGATTAGTCCTGTTTTACCACAGCAGTTTGCTAGTGCAAATGATCCAGGAGTATTACTCTCTGAAGTGGCTTATGGGCATATACAAAAATCATTAAAACTGGCTAAAGAACCCGATATTCTAGGCATTAGACTAGGCGTAAAAAAAGCGGGCTGCTCTGGTTATGAGTATGTTTTAGCCTATTTATATACCAAAGATTTAAATACCGTCACCGATATATTATTAACTTATCCCGACTTTAAAATTGCTATCGATTCTGAAATTTATTTTAAGTTTTTAAAGGGTGGGACGGTAATAGATTATGCAAAAGAAGGTCTCAAAGAGGGTTTAAAGTTTAATAATCCAAACGTGTCAGCCGAATGTGGTTGTGGCGAAAGTTTCACCCTGAAATCTGGTCAAGATTAATGCAGGTGAATTATTTCAAATGGTTTGATTTGCCAGAGATGTATGCTCTTGATGCTAAGTTGCTAGAGGAGCGATATTTTGCTTTATCTAAAAAAGTGCATCCTGATAACTTTCATGGTAAATCTGATTTTGAAAAACAAATGGCTGAAAAAGCATTAGGGTATACTCATCAAGGTTACAAAACATTAGCTTGTCCCATTAAGCGTGCGACTTATATCTTATTATTAAATCAAATTGATTTAGACTCAGAAACAGTTGAGCGCCAACCAATGTCTGCAGAATTTCTCGAAAAAATGTTTGATTGGCAAATGCACGATAAAAATCAAGATTTAAAATCCGAATTACAGAAAAATATAGATATCAGACTCACACAAGTGTCTGCATTATTGTCAAATAATCAAATAAACCAAGCAATAATGCCAGTGCGAGAGATGATGTTTATCCAAAAAGTGTTGGAGCAATATTAAAATGGGCTTGTTATCTATTCAAGAGCCAGAAAGAGCGATTGACGATTCAACATCTCAACAACCAAAAATAGCTTTAGGCATCGATTTGGGCACCACGCATTCATTGGTGGGAGCCTATATCAATAATGAAGTTGTGTTATTCCAAGATGAAGAGGGTAAGATACTATTGCCTTCAGTGGTGTTATATTCTCATCACACCGAAGAAGTGTTAGTAGGCCAGCAAGCCATGCAAACAGAGGCTATTTTTTCTGTTAAACGCTTTATGGGTAAAGCATTGCCTGAATTACTTGATACTTCTTTGCAATCTGGCAGTGCGCTTCAAGCAGATGAAAATAACTTGGCTGTTCTCAATACGCCACAAGGCATCAAATCTCCTATCCAAATTTCTGCAGAAATTTTAAAAAAACTAGTAGATATTGCCAAATTAAATTTATCAAATTTTTACTCAGATTACGATTTGTCTGGTGCAGTGATAACCGTTCCTGCCTATTTTGACGATGGCCAAAGACAGGCCACCAAAGCAGCTGCAGAATTAGCAGGCATTCAAGTCTTAAGATTATTAAACGAGCCAACAGCAGCTGCATTAGCTTATGGCTATGATAAACAAGATAATGGTACTTATTTAGTTTACGACTTAGGTGGTGGCACCTTTGATGTGTCCATTTTGCGTTTTCATCAAGGTGTATTCGAAGTGCTTGCCACGGCAGGAGATACTGCATTGGGTGGTGATGATATGGACGCGTGCATTATTAACTATTTAAAACAATTTGTTTCAAATGGTGAAGTAAATCCAATTTGTTGGCGTAAGGCGAGGCAAATTAAAGAAACCTTAAGCAATCAACCTCAAATTGATATTGATCTAAACGCTGACCAAAAAGTCAGTTTTACTTGTGATCAATTTGATAGTCTGATTAAACATTTGGTAGACAAGACTATTGCTATTACTAAAGATTGTCTTAAAGATGCGAATCTCGCATTAGATAAACTTGATAAAATCATATTGGTAGGTGGCGCAAGCAGAGTGCCTGCTATTTATAAAGCATTAGATCAAACTTTTAGCCTGCCTATTTCTCAAGAAATTAATCCTGATCAGGTCGTGGCAATAGGAGCTGCACTACAAGCAGCGAAGTTGCTTGGTCAAACCGATACAGTGTTACTGGATGTCGTGCCTTTGTCTTTAGGGATAGAATTAATGGGTGGTGTCACAGAAAAAATTATTGCGCGTAATACCAAACTGCCTGTGAGTGTGACTCAAACCTATACCACTTACCAAGATAATCAAACGGGCTTTAAAATTAAAGTCGTGCAAGGTGAAAGAGAGTTAGCGCAAGATAATCGCGCATTAGCCGAATTTGAGCTTAAAAATTTGCCAGCAATGTTACAGGGAAAATTGCGTATTCAAATGACTTTTAGTGTCGATGTGGATGGTTTATTAACCGTTACAGCAAAAGAAACAACCACTAATCAAATGCACAAAGTCGAAGTCAAGCCGACTTATGGATTAACGCGTTTAGACATTGATGCAGCGGTATTAAAAGCAGCAGAGCATGCTCAAACAGATATTATCGCACGTCAATTAGCTGAGGCTAAAAGAGAAGCCAATAAAATAATAGAATATGCCAAAATATTGCTAGCAGATTTAAATCTGAATGATGCGGCATATATTGAAATTAAACCGGCTTTAGATAACCTAATTGATCTAGTAGCTGGGCAAGAAATAAAAACAATTAAAACACAAACTAAAATATTAGAAGACTTATTAATGCCAGTGAGTTTGTCTCGTTTATCAGAGGTATTCAGTGTATGAGCGACAATCATAAAAAAATAAAAGTCACTTTTTTACCCCATCCTACTATTTGTCCTGAAGGCAAAGTAGTCGAATCAGAGCCCGGTATATCCATATGCCAACTGGCTTTAAATAACGGTATAGACATAGAGCATGCCTGTGAAATGGTGTGTGCGTGTACCACTTGCCATGTCATTGTTCGTCAAGGTTACAATAGTTTGCCAGAAATAGAAGAACGGGAAGAAGATTTACTAGATAAAGCCTGGGGGTTAGAGCCTCAATCTCGACTGAGTTGTCAGGCTGTTGTGGATAGTGAGGATTTGGTTGTGGAAATCCCTAAATATTCCCTTAATCAGATTTCGGAGAATGGATAGTGGCAAAAAAGATAAAGTGAAATATACCAGAACTCGATTACCAAAATAATTATTTTATCTTAACCCCCCCCCCTTTGAGAAAAAGAAGGGCGGTCACGTCGTAACACAGTGAAGACGGGAGGGGATTTAAATCAACACCCCTGGCTCAATTTCCTGTTTCTTGTCTTTTACAGGAACAACAAACACTTCTGGTTTCTTTTCTTCTTTTCGCATCCTGCAGTACATTGAATACATGGTACACATAGTTGCACAAACAGCAGTGCCCATGAGTGCTAATCGTGTACCGACTGACACATCCGAACGATCGCCTGCTTCATTATCGATGCACAGTAGTTTCCTACCTACATCTAATACCGATCTGCCCAAATCAATACTTGAACCTTTTAGATTTGCAACGACATTTTCTTGCTGTGCTAAATTAGAAACATAATCAGCATATTTTTTTAAATGTAAATGATTTTTTTTATCTTTTATGACAGCAGATATCTGTTTTGCTAATTCGCTGCCACACAATAAGCCATTATTCAAGCTTCTAAAATAGGGTACGCCAAAAGCAGCATCACCTACCAGCATCCATGTTTTATTATCTTGTTTTAAAACAACTTCTTTACTGGTATAAATACCGAGTTCTAATCCGCTGACTTTGATGCTGTCTTCAATAAAAGCGTCATTTAAAACCGTTTCTCTCTCTTTAAGCCAAATTGCCATGCTTTGTTTGAGTCGAGCTTCTATTTTGTCTTGATCTTGCTTGTTTGACCAAAGATAGGGGTTTTTAAAATTAGCCGCTTTAATACTTTGAAAAGTAGCTTCATCAACAAAAAATCTTAAAGTCACAGGGGTATTCCCATGCTCGTTCATTTTACCCACATGTTCTACTACCATATGATTTGATTTAAGTAACGGGCTATAAGATTCTGTCCAATAGTTAAAAGCACGAGTTTTGCCTTTTACTTCATATTTCATTTCAGCTACATATTGCAGATTTTTTTTAGCATTAAACTCATTTTTAAACATTTCTTTTCTGACGATACTATGTGCACCATCTGCACCAATGATCATATCGGCATCTTGATGTTTTCTTTGTAAATCTGAACAAGAGGTGACTTTTTCATATTGAATGGTTATCCCTAAACTTTTAGCATAGGTTTTTAAGCTTTCTTCTATTGTTTTGGTAGAAACATTGCCCAGCAACTGAGGAAACAAAGCTCTAAATGCTGGGTTGTTATGAGCGTTTTCTAAAGAAGCCTCGCTAATATTAACGATATGTTTGCGTTGATATTCAGGATATTGTTCAAGTATCACAATATTGAGTTCAGGCGAATATAACTTGGCTTGAATCGCAGTCCAAAGACCAACGGGACCTGCTCCAACGATAACTATTTTTGTCATAATTTAGCCCCTTTCTTGCATAGCGGAAGTAATGAAAGGGGAGTATAGATAAAAGATATATAAGTTAATATTCCTTTCTAACCAGAGGTGATAATGAACTGATAAATGGTGTAATTAATCTAAATAACTTTTAAAATAATGTCTTTTCAACAGACCAGTAGCTGACAATTTAAGTCGGTTTTAGTTATAATGGCCAGCTTTATCATTTTAAGTATATTGGCAAACTAGGGAGCAATAACATGACAGTGGAAAGAACTTTATCGATTATTAAGCCTGATGCAGTAGCAGCTAACCATATTGGTAGTATTTACGCTCGTTTTGAACAAGCTGGCTTAAAAATTATTGCGGCTAAAATGATGCATTTAACCCCTTCTCAGGCGGGCGAATTTTATGCGATTCATCGTGAGCGTCCCTTTTTTAATGATTTAGTTAAATTTATGTGTTCTGGTCCTGTTATCGTACAAGCTTTAGAAGGCGAAAATGCGGTAGCAAAACACCGTGAAGTCATGGGTGCGACCAATCCTAAAGAAGCAGCTCCCGGTACGGTTCGAGCTGATTTTGCTAAATCGATAGATGAAAATGCTGTTCATGGCTCAGATTCTCTAGAAAACGCTAAAAATGAAATCGCTTTTTTCTTTAAAGCCGAGGAACTTTGTGCAAGAACGCGTTAATTTATTAGGGCTAAGTGGTCCTCAATTACGTGAATTTTTGGTCGGTATTGGGGCGCAAGCTTATCGTGCCGATCAAATATTAAAGTGGATTCATCATGAGGGGATGACGTCTTTTGATGATATGAGCAATCTCAGCAAAGTTTTGAGAGAGCAATTATCTGAAAAAGCAGTGATTGAACCACCTCCTATTCATGAAACACATATTTCTAAAGATGGTACACGTAAGTGGCTGTTTAAAGTAACGGGTGGAAGTCTTATTGAGGCGGTTTATATTCCAGAGCCGACTCGCGCGACGCTGTGTATTTCTTCTCAAGCGGGCTGCAGTTTAAATTGCAGCTTTTGTCATACGGGCAAGCAAGGTTTTCATCGCGACCTCACTTCACACGAAATTATTGGTCAAATCTGGACGGTTTATCATCAATTAAAAAACGAAAAAGTTTTTTTACCTGGAGCAAGCCGTGTTATCAGTAATGTGGTGATGATGGGCATGGGTGAACCACTCATGAATACCGACAACGTATTAAGTGCCTTGAATATCATGGTAGATGATTTAGGGTATGGTTTATCTAAAAAGCGTGTAACGGTATCAACATCTGGTGTTGTGCCAAATATCGATAAGTTGTCAGATGCAATTGATGTGAGTTTGGCCGTATCATTGCATGCACCTAACAATGAGCTCAGAAATGTATTGGTGCCTATTAATAAAAAATACCCCATTGATCAGCTGATTGCCGCATGCCAACGTTACGTTGCTAAGCAAAAAAATCGTGTGGTTACCATGGAATATGTCATGCTAAAAGACGTAAATGATACGCCTTTACATGCAAAACAATTGGCTAAAGTTTTGGCCAATTTGCCTTCCAAAGTTAATCTTATTCCCTTTAATCCTTTTAAAGGGGCCGATTATGAGCGCTCAACTGACGAAGCGATTGAACTGTTTCAGACTATCTTGATGAAAGCGGGTTTCATTACCACCATTCGTAAAACGAGAGGGGATGAAATTGCAGCAGCTTGTGGACAGTTAGCTGGGCAGATAAAAGACAGAACAAAGCGTCAGCAGAAATTTTTAGCCAAAATACCCGTCAGTGAGATAATTAACAACCAAGATTCTCTTTAATTAAGTTGCTACTCGTAAGTCTTAAAGTAGATTATAGTAGTAACCAATAATCATAACTTGCTGCGAGTAGTTTTTAAGTAATAACATGAACAAAAATGGATTGCTCTGCTTTTATTTGACACTGGCTTTGGGTGTCTCTACTGTATTGAATGGATGTAGCCATTCTTCCTCTGCGACTTCAGCTTCTATTGATCAAAATAAAGCTGCTGCGTCAAGCAATAAAAAAGCTGATCAACTAGCAAAAAAATACAATCCTGAAAAAGCCGCCAAATTAAATGTAGATTTAGGGTTAGCCTATCTCGATAGTCATCAGCCTGCTCGTGGAAAAATTAAACTTCAAAAAGCGCTAGAATTAGCGCCTTATTTACCGGATGTGCATGCTGCATTTGGTCGTTATTACGAATCTATAGGGGAGTCAGCTGAAGCAGAAAAGGCATATTTAAAAGCAGTTAAATTAGGTAAAAACTGGGCAGTTTCCCATAACTTATATGGAGCCTTTTTGTGCAAACAAGGAAAATATGAACAGGCTAATCGTTCTTTTCAAAAAGCACTAGAAGATAAAACTTATCCAGAATCTGCTTTAGTGCTAGAAAATGCAGGACTATGTGAGTTGGCGGCCGGTAATAAAAATAAAGCTAAAGGCTATTTTGAAAAAGCGATCCGTCAAGATGTTAATCGGGCCAATAGCTCGCTAGAGTTAGCATACATGTATTATGAACAACATCAGTACACTATTGCATGGCAGTTATATCATCGTTATTTACTGGCAGCTAATCAAACACCTCATTCGCTTTATTTGGGCGTGCAATTGGCAAGAGTGCTAAACCATAAAGATAAAGAAGCAAGCTATATGCTTTTATTAAAAAATGAATATCGTGATTCTCTCGAATATAAACAACTAGGACAGTCGTCTTAACCCATTTAGCAAAAGCAAAGGTATGTGTATGCAAGAAGAAATCGTCATGGAGACAACTAAAAAAGGGCCAGGTGAAAAATTAAAACGTGCTCGTGAGTCTTTTGGTTTAACTATTTGGGATATTGCCAACCAATTGTATTTGCCGCACCATGTATTAAATGCACTCGAAGAAGATGATTATCATGCACATTTGCCCGCTCGTGCATTTATTAGAGGATATTTGCGTTCTTATGCAAAGCTATTAAATTTGTCACCAGAAGAAATTTTAAGTGATTTCGATGCTTTAGGTATCTATAAAGCACCACAAGAAGAAAATATGAAATCATTAAGCCAACCAAGGGTCTCTATCACTATTCATAAAGATAAATTTTGGTTCAGTATTGTGGGTGGTGGATTACTTGGCATTTTGCTGCTCATCGCTGGATTGACATGGCTGAATACGCGTCAAGAAAAAAATGAAGATTTGGTGAATCAAGCTTTGCAAGAAGACGAAAAGATTTCTGATTCTGAAATAGGTATAGAAGAGTTGCCTAAAGCTGAGTTACCGGTAGCAAACACGACAAAGTTATCTCTCAATGAAACCATTGAAAGCCAGCCTCTCCAAATTCCTCAAGGACCTGAAAAAGTAGAAACACCTATTCTCGACATAGCATCAGCAAACCCTTCAAAAACCCCAGCATCGAGCCTAGTTGATGCACCAGTAGTAGTAGAACAAACCAAAATGGCAGAATCTGCTGTGGTTGATTCTAGTGTTGCAGAGGCCATGTCGACGCCCGTGGATGCACCTTTGCCGATGGCGCAGTTGCAGCAGCAGTAGTAGTTAAACATCCCCCCACAAGTCTACGCTAATGTTTCGACAGGGGGTGAAAGAAGAACTCCGAAAAATCATAAAATTTATGGCACAATTTAGATTTTGCCCCCTTTGATAGGGGGTCGTGAGTTTCTGGCTTTAGACAGAATACGAGCGGAGGGATGTTTTTGACAAAATTTCAATTCGCACTGTTAATAAATTGCTTAATCAGTGCCTGAGGTAATCCAACATGTACGCGATTTTGACTGCTATTGATCAAGACTTTTAATTTAATTTTTGTATTGCCTAATTGATACTTATCTTCTATAAAGCGAACCAAGTTTTCGTGTTCTTCAGTCGAAATGCCATAGTGATTTTCTGCTAACCCAATAGGATACTCAGAATTGCTTTCTTGCAGTACCAAAGGAATATGCAGCGTACGGTGCACTGATTCTAAAAACGCCTGAATTTGTTCAAACTCATCTTCTGAAAGCTTGAGCTGTCCAGCATAATACGCTGATACGGATTGTCCTGTTTGATTCATCTTCATTGATTAACCACACACCTGTACAAAAAATTCTTAACGAAAAAGTAAATCTAAGTGTAGGTCATATTTTTACAAATTAAAGAAAGAATTTTTTATGCCGAAAATAACAGTAAGCCAAGGTGGTGATAGATATCCTGCATTTTTTTAGAGTATATGGATCAACAGATTTAGGGGGCAGCTTTGCTGAACAGCATAATGGGTAACATAAAATTAACGAATCGTTTTGTGATAATACCTGCTGCAATATTAGCAGCCACAATGGGTATTTCTGGTTGCGAAAATATGGAAAATCGCGATTCAGGTGCTCTCGTGGGAGGCGCCACAGGTGCTTTAGTTGGAGCACAATTTGGCGGTGGTAGCGGTAAATTATATACCACGGCAGCAGGTGCTATATTAGGCGCTATGACGGGTAGTCATATTGGTGCCCGTATGGACGAAGCGGATAAAATCAGAGCAGAACAAGCTTATTATCGTGCAGGCAGTTCCCCTGTAGGGCAAAATATCAGCTGGCATAATCCACATTCTGGACATCATGGCAATGTAAGAGCAGTGAGAGATGGCCGTTCTTCCTATGGAGAATATTGCCGTGAGTTCCAATCTACCGCTTATTTAGATGGACATCGTGAAACGGTATATAGCACTGCTTGCCAAGGAAGAGATGGCCGCTGGTACGCTATGTAAAAGCCAACTGAATGGTGTTCAAGCGTCATGCCAGCGTAGGCTGGTATCCAAAAAATAATATCTTTAAGCGGGGGCAAATGCCCCCTTTTTTCTGATCAGTAACTGGGTTAAGCTTGTCAAATTATTAAAATGATAAACAAGTAAACTTGAGCCCAAGAGAGTATTCAGTAAAATGACCCAAAATAGACAAGCTATTGCCGCAATTCGTGGCATGAAAGACATTTTGCCAGAAGAAATTTATCGTTGGCAGCATGTTGAGCAAACATTTAAAAGTATCTTAACTGGCTATGGTTATCAGGAAATCCGTCTTCCGATTCTTGAAAAAACGGCATTGTTTGCACGCTCTATTGGTGAAGTTACCGATATTGTCGAAAAGGAAATGTATACCTTTAATGACAGAAATGAAGAGAGCTTAACTCTCAGACCTGAAGGTACAGCCCAATGCGTGCGTTCTGTATTAGAACATGGCCTTATATATAATCAGTCTCAAAAACTATGGTATACAGGGCCTATGTTTCGGTATGAGCGTCCTCAAAAAGGTCGTTATAGACAATTTTATCAAATAGGCGTTGAAAGTTTTGGACTGAGTGGTCCAGAAATAGAAGCCGAACAACTGTTGATGATGGCGAGGTTTTTTAAAACACTAGGCTTAGAAAACATTGTAAAACTTCAAATAAATACATTAGGTACTGTTTCTGCCAGAATGACCTACAGAGAGGCTTTGGTTAAGTATTTTAGCGCCAGAATAGATGAGTTAGACGAAGAATCAAAAAATAGGCTTACCACGAATCCACTTAGATTGCTGGATAGTAAGCACCCTAAAATGCAGCCATTACTTAAAAATGCACCCAGTATTTTGGGTTATTTATCAGCAGAATCATTAGCCCATTTTGAACAGTTACAGAAACTACTGACCGCAGCCAATCTTACATTTAGCGTAGAGCCTAGATTGGTGCGTGGTTTAGATTATTACACAGAAACAGTATATGAATGGGTAACAGAGGCACTCGGGGCACAAGGAACCGTATGTGCTGGCGGACGATACGACTCATTGGTAGAACAACTGGGCGGTAAAGCAACTCCTGCAGTTGGATTTGCGATGGGAATAGAACGTATCGTCGGTCTATTAGAATTACAACAAGGAACTGCTCAAACACCACTCGCAGATGTGTATGGTATATTTTTGGGGGCGGATGCTGTGTTAATAGGTTTGCCTTTAATTGAAGAAGCCAGAAATCATCTTCCGACTATCAAGCTCGTAACAGATCTAGGCGGAGGTAGTGTGAAATCACAATTTAAGCGAGCAGACAAAAGTGGAGCAAAGTTGGCCGTCATTCTGGGAGAAGATGAATTAAATAATAATACCTTAACGATTAAATATTTAAGAGAAGACAAACCTCAAGTGACAATTGAACAAAAAAGTTTGGTTGCTTTTTTACTTGGGCATTTATAATCGAGGAGCATGTCAGCGTGGAAATATATCGTACAGAAGAACAGCAATTAGATGCTTTGCGTCAATGGTGGAAAAATAATCATAAAGTTATTCTTATTAGCGTTGGGCTAAGTTTGGCGGTTGTGTTCGGGTATAAATTTTTCCAACATCATCAAAATTCAGATAGAGATATTGCTTCTGAAAAATTTAATTTATTATTGAAAAGTCATGAAGAAAATGATCTGGTAACTCAAAAACAAAAGGCAGATGAACTGATTAAAGAGTATGGCAGTACCAGTTATGCAACGCTTGCTGCATTAATGCAAGCCAAGTCTGCGGTAGATGAGAAAAATTATGATGAAGCGGCTAAGCAATTGTCATATGCGCAGAATCAAACAAATGTACAAGAACTCAAAAGCATTGCAACTGTTCGTTTAGCTCGTTTATATCTTGCCCAAGAAAAATGGGATGACGTAGAAAAAGTACTAAAACAAGCCTCAAATGGTGGCTATTTAACATTGCTTGAAGAAGTAAAAGGCGATTATTACTTATTTAAACAAGATTTAATTAAAGCAAGAGAAGCTTATTTGGCAGCGCTAGATAATGATCCGACTAAAGGCGAAAAAAGACCTATTTTACGGATGAAGCTAGAAGAAATCGATTTAACACAATAGGATTAAGCCAAGCATGATAAATTACACTAAATGGATGACCACAGTAATATTAGGCTGTGCTATATCACAAGGATGTTTTGCCAATCTTAAACCAAGCTGGGATGCAAAATATCGCACACTTGCTTTTTATTCGGCTGATTTTCCGATAAAACTGTCTCCTTCAGTCGTATCAGAATTGGTTTATGTTGCCGATCCAAATGGCACAATTAATGCACGTCAAGCACAAACAGGTAAAACAGTTTGGGAAAAAAAACTGCATTATAAGTTTACCGCTGGCCCTTACTATCATGATAATAAGCTTTACGTGGGCTCTCAAGAAGGAAAGCTAATTGCCTTGGATGCTCAAAATCAAGGTAAAGTTTTATGGAAGACGGCTCTGGCGAGTGAAATATTAGCTTCACCTACAGCAAATCATGAGTTTGTTTTTGTGAACACAATGGATGGAAAATTTTACGCATTAGAATCAGAAACGGGTCGTATTGTGTGGAGCTTTGATAGAGCGGTACCACAACTTATTTTAAGACAAGGTAGTGCGCCTGTCATTCAAGATAATATTGTGTTAAGTGGTTTTGCAAGCGGAAAACTACTTGCTTTTGATGCTCAATCAGGAGCACTACTTTGGGAAAAAATGGTTTCAACCCCCAGAGGGCATTCAGAATTAGATAGAATGGTTGATATTTCTGCCGATTTATTAAGTGACGGTCAAACAGTCTTTTCTTCAGCGTTTCAAGGTCAAACGGTCGCCATTAATATTCAAAGTGGTATGACTTTATGGGAGAGAGAAATAGACACTCAACACAATATGGCTTTAGAAGATAATGTACTGTATTTAACAGACAATAAAAATGTGTTGTGGGCGCTAGATGCACAAACAGGTGCTACCCTTTGGAAACAAGCCAATTTTCAACACGATGCATTAACAGGACCTGCAATTTATAAAGATAAATTGTTGGTGGGCTCTTTAAATGGTCGAGTCATGGTGTTGGATAAAAAAGAAGGTACACTGTTAGACAAAAAACAGATAAAAGGCCACCATTTTATGCAGGCACCCGTTATTGCGGAAGATATGGCTTATTTTATGTCTAAAGAAGGCAAGTTATCTGCTATCCGTATTCAATTTTAATTTATTAATAGAGATGTAGTTGTAGTTTTATTCTATGAAAAACAAAGTTCCTGTTATTGCCATCGTTGGTCGTCCTAATGTTGGCAAATCTACTTTTTTTAATTATTTAACGCGTTCAAGAGATGCTTTGGTGATGGATGCGCCAGGCATCACTCGCGATAGAATTTATGGCAT
>CAYSTH010000046.1:0-14186 GCA_964433995.1 uncultured Francisellaceae bacterium
TTATTATTCTGTATGTCTAGATTTTCAAATTGCTGTATTAAACCGTCAAGCAACCTTTTTTGGAGTGTATTTTCTTTGGTTTGAGGTGGATTATTCAAAAGTGCGCCAAAAAGTTGAGCATGAAATCTTTCTAATTCTTCATCAGAGAAATCTGCTAGTTGTTTTGAAGAAATTTGGCTTAGCTCATCTAGTATTTGTTGGTTTTCATACGTAACGACAACGCGTGCTAATAACGCAATAATTCCACCACGAGGCATTCTCAGGGCCAATTCATGAGGAGGAATGGCTGTGAGTTCTTCTTCAGATAAATTGAACAGCTCTTCTAGCGTAAACTTATTCGATTGATTCGATGGCATTTGTTCATGATTTGGCATGACATCGGATAACATCTGAACGACCTGCTCAGAAGGCAAATTGTCATAATGTAATTCTGCTAACCATTCCGCTACACCATCGGTTATATGAGGCGCACATTCCGCCAACAATTTTTCTTCATCTGAAGAAATATTTGTTGCATTTTGACGAACTTGTTCCATGAAACTTCCTGCTGATCCTTCTTTAGGAGAAGATGAAGTTGGCGGCTCATTTCGACCATTTTTATCTGCGTTTCTATATTTTTCAAATAAGTTTAAAAATAAAGCATTTGTGGCATAACCACTGGCGATGAGAACAAATTTGGCAGGTAACCCAGTAAATAAACCTTTCCAACCTGATTTTTCAATCGTGGCTTTAAATAATTCTTTTACTGTCAGGTTTTTACCTGTATGTTGTTGAATAAGACTTTTGATTAAATCAGCTGGCGCCCCCACTCCTGCTGCAGCCATGCCTGGTAGAACCGATGAAAAAGCCATTGAAGCGATAGGGTGTTCTTTTTCATAGGGTTTTACAAACTCGCTTGCCCATCCTTTTGTAATAAAAAGCGTGCCATTCATCATCGTTTGTTTGACAACCGTTACCCCTAAACCACGATAAAGTTCTTTCAACACACCATGTGGATTGTTATTTTGTTGCTGACAAATATTTTTAATATAACCAATAAAATTTTCTGACTGCCCTTGTTGCAATAACTTCCATGTTTTATATCTTTCAAGAGGGGCTAATAACATGGGATCGGTTATACCGACAATAGAACCCGTAACTAATCCTCTAAAAAAATGCAATCCCGTTGTATCATCAGAAACCACTTTTTTAGATATATCACTCGCGACAACTTGCAAAGGCCCTTTATAAAGACTCTGGACAAACATGCGATTAGCACTGGCAACAGATGCATTCCAAAAGCCAGATATACCTTGTTTCGCATAAATACGTTGTGTGGATTGAACAAAAGTTAATGGCTGACCTTCTTTCACACTGACCTGTTGATCGCCTGCGATTTTAGCGAGTGGCTGAGTGGGCCAAACTGCTAGCGTTTTTAATAAAGGATATCCTGTTAACAAAGCGACTTCTCTCAGGGTATATCCAAAAAAACTTTTATCTGCCCAATTTGAAAAGAAAGAGGTTTTTTTTTGACCATTATCCATGCTCAGCTCCTTACTGCATAGGTCGTGAAGAAGTCTTGCATAGTGCCAAACTAACGCGTCGCTTGCAATGACAAAGTTAACTTATAAATGCTAGTGTATGGCTTTGGATTTATGACGTGTCTCAACGTTATATTCAAGTGTTGGCTTAGGTCGAAGATAGTGGTAATTTTGCTTAAAAGGTGAATACATAAATAATAAATGGCGCGGTACACCTTTCAATTGTGTAAAAGTATCCTGTGTTTTTTGTCTACACTGACTGAATGCCGTTAAAACAGTATTCCATCCATTGGTTATTTTTTGAACATTAGCCAGAGATATCTCCGCTGCTTTAAGGGCTTTTTTATGTGCTTTGTCTAACGTTAATATATGAATTTCTTCTGCCTTTCTCTCCCTCTCTTCCCTTTGTAGGTCAAAATAGCGAGCGATATTTTCTAATAACTCACGCAGTTCTTCTTTTGCTTTTTCATCTAGCAGTTTATATTCATAATCTAGTTTAAGCTTATTTTTCGCTTTTTCTATTTTTCCATCTACGTGTTCTATTAAGTAAATAGCCAAACGAATCATTTTATCTAAGGCAACTTGCGCCCATTCAGATTGGGTATACCATGTTTTTTCTTCTATTAAGTTTTCGAGCTTGTCTTTAAGCGTGGTTAACATTGTGCTTAATCTCATACGACTCTGCCTATTTCGTTTGTTTATTTAAGAATATAAGTTAGGCAGTATATTTATTTTTTAGTTGGGTAACAATATTTTATAAAATATTTGTTAGTTAACTTATTCTTGTAACCCAAAATGAATTTAATCAAAGATAAAAGGGCCGGCACAGGGACCGGCCCCTACATTAAATTGTGCTAACAAGTGATAACAGATGATATAAAAAATTGCGATTTTTGTAGGGGCCGATCCCTGTGCCGGCCCTTTTCATATTTTTTTCGTCTTTTTCATATAAAAACCATAGTTTTAAATTTAAATAACGATTTATATACACGCTTTTCGTCCACCTGCTATCTACCATTGGTCAAAAAAATATTGACAAAATTGGTCAAAATTTTTCAGTTAACTATTGAACTATCATTCAGGCTGTGTATAATTGCCTTCTGAATTTAGAAAACTAACGATTTACTAACAATTAAATCAAACTGAGGAAATTGACCCATGGCAAGACGTAACGATAAGCGCGTTCGATTAGTTGAAGCAGCTGATAAGCTATTTCATCAACAGGGCGTGAGCAATACTACCCTGGCGAACATAGCAAGCCTTGCAGATGTTCCTCTAGGTAACGTTTATTACTATTTTAAATCTAAAGATTCTATTATTGTGGCTGTGATTGATCGTCGTAGAAAGTTGCTTCACGCCATGTTTGACGAATTAAATGCTCAAGGCGATGTAAAAAGCCGCTTAACACAATTTATTTCGCAAGCCTCTTCTACTGCTGATGTTGCTTGTGAATTTGGTGATGCATTAGGTAGCCTTTGCCAAGAACTTGGCAAAATTGGTGGCGTCATTAGCCAAACAGCTTCTGGCTTAATGCAAGAAATTATTCAATGGTGCAAAACACAGTTTCGCCACTTAGGTAAAGATGATGATACTGCTGGCAATTTAGCTGTTAATTTAGTTGCAAGCCTTCAGGGTATTAGCTTAATTACTTTAACCTTCAAAGATCCAATGTATGTTAATCAACAAACGCAATTTTTAATTGCTAATATTGAAAGCATGTAATTATTTTTGTAGAGTAAGAAGGCGCCCACAAGGCGCCTTTTTTTTGACTTAACTTGTGCTTTTTTATCTATCCACATTTTTTACACAAATTGCCCCCAGGTTGTCCACAAGTTCTCCCCAGGTTCTCCACTTGCATTCCCCCATCCAACGCACTATCTTGTATGTAACAACGGGATGTTTACCTATATGTTGGGGTTTTAATATAACTCCCTAAGAAATGTTTACTACCTAAATTAAGGTTCTTGGAGAAAAATGGCGATGCAAAACACACCCATTATCAATGAAAATACGTCTACAAATACGCCGGGTACACACGCCTCTTCGGACAATTTTGCGCCACTGGCTCACCCACAACTTTCACCTGGCAAGTTACATGTTTTACGTCGCGACAATCGTTCCATTGTTCCGTTTGATGCAAACAAAATTACAGTTGCGATTACCAAAGCTTATTTAGCGGTTGAAGGTGGCAATGCAGCTGCCTCTCGTCGAGTACATGAAATTGTTTCAGAATTAACTTCTCTTGTCATAAAAGCACTTTCTCGTCATTTAAATAGCGGTGGTGTAGTGCGTGTGGAAGAAGTGCAAGATCAGGTCGAGTTAGCCCTCATGCGCCATGGTCTGCAAAAAGTCGCCCGCACCTACATCCTTTATCGTGAAGAACGTCGTTTAGCTCGTGAAGCGCAACAAAAAGGTGGCCAAAGCACTTCAGATGGCACACCTACTTTGACCTTAACACAAGAAAATGGTCAACGTATTACGCTTAAACGTGATTTTTTAGATAAATTAGTGCATACCGCTTGTCAAGGTTTAGATGAAGTTGAGCCTAACGTTATTATTGAAGAAACCCTTAAAAATATCTTCGATGGCATCAGTGTCAGTGATTTACGCAAAGCTTTAGTCATGAGCGCGAGAACACGCATTGAACGTGAACCGAGCTATAGCTATGTTGCGGCAAGATTATTGCTCGAAGATTTACATAACGAAGCACTCAATTTCTTGGCTTACCCACTTAATCAAGAAACCAGTGGGTATTACGATCATGAATACATCGTGAGCCATTATCCTGACATATTTAAAACTTATATCGATAAAGCCATTGAACTGGAGTTATTATCCCCTGAATTAAAAAAATTCGATTTAGAGATGTTAGGTCAGGCATTAAATGCTAAACAAGATCAACAGTTTACTTATTTAGGTTTACAAACGCTTTATGATCGCTATTTTATTCATCACCAAAATAAGCGATTTGAGCTACCACAAATGTTTTTCATGCGTGTTGCCATGGGACTTTCTATCAACGAAACCAATAAAAATGAGCGTGCACTCGAGTTTTATACCCTGCTCTCCTCTTTTGATTACATGAGCTCAACGCCAACATTATTTAACTCGGGCACACTTCGTCCACAACTTTCTAGCTGTTATTTAACAACTGTGCCTGATGATTTAGCTGGCATCTACAATGCGATTAAAGATAATGCCTTATTATCAAAATTTGCGGGTGGTTTGGGTAATGATTGGACACCTGTTCGCGCAATGGGTGCACATATCAAAGGCACAAATGGACAATCTCAAGGTGTCGTGCCCTTTTTGAAAGTGGCCAATGACACTGCTGTGGCTGTTAACCAAGGTGGTAAGCGTAAAGGTGCGTTATGCTCTTACCTTGAAACCTGGCATATCGATATTGAAGAATTTTTGGAATTACGTAAAAACACAGGCGATGAACGCCGCCGTACCCATGACATGAATACCGCCAACTGGGTGCCTGATTTGTTCATGAAACGCGTATTTGAAGATAAAGAATGGACTTTGTTTTCGCCACACGATGCGCCCGATCTGCACGATTTATACGGTCTAGCATTTGAACAGGCTTATTTAAAATATGAAGAACAAGCGCAAGCAGGTTTGATTCCACTCCATAAAAAAGTGTCTGCTAAATTACTCTGGCGCAAAATGCTGGGCATGATATTTGAAACAGGTCATCCATGGATTACGTTTAAAGATCCTTGTAACCTACGTTCACCTCAACAACATTCTGGTGTGGTGCATAGTTCAAATTTATGTACTGAAATTACACTCAATACAAATATCGACGAAATTGCGGTTTGTAATTTAGGCAGTATCAACTTAGCGCAACATGTGAATGCAGATAAAACAGGTTTAGATTTAGCGAAGCTGGCCAAAACGATTCATACTGCCGTAAGAATGCTGGATAATGTGATTGATATAAATTATTACTCCGTGATTCAAGCACGTCGTTCTAATTTACGTCATCGTCCTGTCGGCTTAGGATTAATGGGCTTTCAAGATGTGTTATACCAGTTAAATATTCCTTATGGTTCTGAAAAAGCGGTTGCTTTTGCTGATAAATCCATGGAATTAATTAGTTATTACGCCATTTTAGCTTCTGCTGATTTAGCAGAAGAAAGAGGCCCTTATGCGACGTTTGAAGGTTCTTTATGGTCTAAGGGTATTTTGCCGATTGATTCGCTCCAGTTACTGGCCGATAATCGTGGTAAAGCATATTTAGATCTCAATCGTGAACAAACATTAGATTGGCATAAAGTACGCGAACGCGTAAAAGCGATTGGTGTACGTAACTCCAATATTATGGCGATTGCCCCTACTGCGACTATTTCTAATATTTGTGGCGTGAGCCAATCGATTGAGCCGACTTATCAAAATTTATACGTTAAATCGAACTTATCGGGCGAGTTTACTGTTGTGAATCCTTATTTGGTCAATGATTTGAAAAAATTAAACCTCTGGGATGAAGTGATGGTTAACGACTTAAAATATTTTAATGGTAGCGTACAAAACATCGATAGAGTACCTGATAATTTAAAACAGAAATATGCCACTTCCTTTGAAATTGATTCAGAATGGCTAATTGAAGCGGCTAGCCGCAGACAAAAATGGATAGATCAAGCGCAATCTTTAAATATTTATATTGATAAGCCTTCTGGCAAAAAAATAGACAGTATTTACAAACTCGCTTGGATCCGCGGTCTTAAAACAACGTATTACTGCCGATCTTTAGGGGCCTCTGACACCGAAAAATCGACCTTAACAACAGGTCAATTAAATGCGGTTAAACCTGTGATGGCAACAGAAGAAGTGAAGTTTTGCTCCATAGACGATCCAGAATGCGAAGCTTGCCAATAAACGAACACAAAGATTTAAGTGAGGGTTACCTATGTCATTAGCGACTGCAGAAGCAGAACACGTCAGAGCCACTTCTCGTGCGATTCCAGATAGTGGCGCAACCGGCCTAGAAGATTTAGAAATGGGCGCGGCACGCATTCGTGTCGATGATAAAAAAATCATTAATTGTCATGCTGATTTGAACCAGCTTGTGCCCTTTAAGTATCCATGGGCTTGGGACAAATATTTGGTGGCTTGTGCTAACCATTGGATGCCAAATGAAATTAGCATGTCTGCCGACGTTGCCTTGTGGAAAAGCAAAGACGGCTTGACTGAAGATGAGCGTCTGATTATTGAACGCACATTGGGATTTTTCTCAACAGCAGATTCATTGGTGGCGAATAATCTGGTATTGGCTGTTTATAAACATATTACCAATCCAGAATGCAGACAATATTTATTGCGCCAAGCTTTCGAAGAAGCGTTACATACACATGCTTATCAATATATTATTGAAAGCCTTGCCATGGATGAAGGTCGCATTTTTAACATGTATCGTGAGATCCCTGCTGTCTCTAAAAAGGCTGCTTGGGCTCTTCCCTTTACACAAAGTTTGGCTGATCCACACTTTAAAACAGGTACTTTTGCCGACAACCAAAGATTATTGCGTGATTTGATTGCTTTTTATGTGGTATTTGAAGGCATTTTCTTTTATGTGGGTTTTGCACAAATATTCTCGCTTGGTAGACGCAATAAAATGGTAGGCGCTGCAGAGCAAATCCAATATATTATGCGTGATGAATCTATGCACATGAATTTTGGTATTGATGTGATTAATCAAATTAAGATTGAAAATCCTGATGTCTGGACGCCAGAATTTCAACAACAAATGATTGACCTCATTAAAGAAGGTGTGGATTTAGAATACCAATATGCTCTAGACACAATGCCTAGAGGTATTTTGGGCTTAAATGCTGAAGTATTTAAAGACTATTTACAATTTATAGGTAATCGCCGTTTGGCTCAAATTGGTTTGCCTGAACAATATCCAGGTGCAACTAACCCATTCCCATGGATGAGCGAAATGATCGATCTGAAAAAAGAGAAAAATTTCTTTGAAACACGCGTGACAGAATATCAAACTGGCGGCACATTAAGCTGGGATGAATAACGATTCAGGGAGGAGGTGGTTGTGTCTTATTTATAGATAAGAACACCACCCATTGTTATGGGCAGGAACCCTTTCCTGCCCTTTTTTTTATTAAAAACTTTATTTAAGACTAAGAGTTTTAAGTATCATTTTAAATCATTATTTTTTGGGAAAGGCACCCTTTTTCATTAAGCCTTGGTTATTGTTAGCCTTCACCACTTCTACTTTTTCAATTTGCAATTCGTCCATAATCGCGTAAACCAAAACTAAATTTGATACTTGGCATTTCAGTAATTTATCGTCGGTGATCCCTGTAAATTCTTTTAAAGCTTCATCTGTAAAACCGCCCAATTTCTGAGCTGCTAACCGCACATCTTCTTTAGTGTAATAATGATTTTCGTATTGATTCACTTTATTAATGATTTTTTGAATAGACAAATTATGTACCGAGCCAATACCTAATACTTGTTTATGTTCTTGAATAATATTTTTAAAATTTAGCCCAAGATTTTGATCGAGTTTAATATTTTCTTTCGCAATATGAATAGCTTTTTCTAAATTTTGATCTGAAGATAAAACAAAATCTTGATGTAATTGACTTTCTAATAAGCCTTGAAAGCTTCCTGAACCCAAATTCCCTTTTAATATATTAAGTGCACCATCGACATCCTGATGAGTCACTTGTAAGCTTCCTCCGCCGATATCCCAAACAACTGGCATATTAAAATGAAAATCAACTGGATTTTCTGCTTTTTTTACTACAATTGCGCCTAAATAACCTAATTCTCCCTCTTCATCTTGCGTAATGACTTTGAGATCAATGTCTAGAGTCTGGGATAGTTTGTCACAAAAAGTTTGGCCATTGTCTGCATTTCTAAATGCAGCCGTTGCAATACCATATTCTTTTGGTTTTAAATCGAGATTTAAATTCGCCAAATCTTCATGCACTTTTGTTTGATATTCTTTTAGTTGATTTAAGCCCATTTCCATAATTAAATCTGAAAATTGATTATCGGATGATTTTGCCAAATCATAGCTGTATCCCATGGGAAATTGGTATTCGGCAAAAACTGCTTCAATTTTGTCGCTCTGATTATTCCACAAAGCACCCATAATTTTTGTGGTGCCAGAACCAATATCGTAAGTTACTTTAGCAGTGAGAGGATAGCCAATATCTATACTTTTAAAATCTAGTTCAGGATACCCTTGATCTTCTTTAATAGGATAAGTACTTGAATTAGCCCCGAAACCAGATTCTGCAGGCTCGTACGGCAATATGGCCATATTATTAAGAATAAAGCTGTTTTCCGCAGGAATAAGGGCTGTTTCTACCATTTCATAAGACATAATTACAAGTATCCTTTCAAACCAATAAAAATAGTTAGCAAGTATACTTTACAAAAAGATAAAGTAAAGTGCATATACAGCAGTAAGGGGTTAATGTCTTTGAAGAGGTTTATTTATGGTTTCAATAATCCCCGCTTGGCAAAGTCACTTTTTGATCTATGTTTTTAGTCAGCCCATTGCTCTTAATATGCGTAAATTCTTTTTTTGCGCGACAATAAGTTTCTTCAATAAAAAAAGTAGCTATGATAAATGCTGTAAAAATTAAAATCATAATAAAAGAGAAAGCAAAATGATAGTCAGTTAATTTTAAATTTTCAGCATCACTATAAAAATTAAGCAAATATCCTATAACCGGCGCATTAATACCAATTAATAAAGTGATAAGCGCATTATTAAAACCTAAACCAATCGCTAAATAATCTTTACTGCACTGCTCTGCCATAATGGCAAAACCAATGCTTTGTCCACCTGAAGAAAATCCCAATGTAAAAAAGGATATGGTCAATACCAGTTTAGAAATAGGAAAAAATAAAATTGTACAAAAAGAAGCCAAACATACCATCGATGCGAAGACTAATATCATCTTTCTTCTTTTTATAAAATCTGAAAGAAATCCTAACACGGGACTACCAATAGCACATCCCAACCATCCAATAGTTAACATATAGGAAGAAAAATTTGAAGAATAGCCATTAAGCTGTAAAAAAGCCTTGCCCTCATTTTCAGCTAAATATTCGATGGTGAAATAAATTAAAGCTGAGTAAATTGCGATAAACCATATTTGCTTTTGCTTTAGCAATTGATATAAATTTTTTTTAAAATCAAGCTGTTTGGCAATAATGCGAAATTTATCTGTTTTATTTTTGTTATTTTTTACAAATAAGGCAATTAAGCTTGTGAGGGCTATTCCGCTTAGCCCCACACTGAAGACGACCATGCGCCAATCTATTGAACTATTTAATGCAATACTATTAAGAGGACCAGCGGCAAACATAGGTCCTGTTATGCCAATAAATTGTGATAATCCTATAAACAAACCATAATATTTAGTTGGTATCCAATCGTACACAGCCATCAACAAGCAAACAAATCCAAAGGCAGAACCTAATCCCATCAACATACGAACAAAAATAGCCATATCCAAACTATGAGTATTGGCAAAGCCTATAGCCGAAAATGAGCATAATGCAACAGCAAAAATTAATATTCTCTTTAAGCCAAATTTTTCAGCACACATGCTAGCAGGCATTTGCATTGAGCTATATACCAATAGATAACAAGTGGAGCTCATTAAAGCAAAGCCAAAAGAGTCCAGTCCCAAATCTTTCATGATAGGTATTTGGAATGTGCCTAAAACTGTTCTCAGTAACAATTCGTAAGCATAAAAAAGCGCGCAAATAATCCAAATACCCAGGCCTTGAAAGCTAAAATTAATTTCTGCTTTCATTAAATCAATTTCCCTCTATTATTTTTTGATTTTCCCATGTTTCAATAATATTCTCAGCTTTGTCATCGTCCAAAAAGGAGGCTATTTTGAAAAGAGATAATCCTTCATGGATTAAAGGTGTCATATTAATACCCACCACAATACCAGCTTTTGTTGCCTTCACTTCTTCTTCCAGATCTGCGCTAAAAGGATCAGATATAATCGCAATTTTTTCATTTTTACTGATCGCCTGTCCTAATTCTACATTGACATGTAAAATACCTCCTTTATGGGCAACAATCCATTCTTCGTCATGTGAAAAAACAGGTTTCATTTTTTGAAAGATCTCTTCTTTAGGTAGGATACCAATTTCTTGCATAATATTTTTTATACCTATTATGCCTAAATTAATCGCACTTTCATCAAAGCGCATAGCTTCGCCTGCTTGATAAACAATTAAAGGAATATCGGCATTTTCCATTGTTTGGCGTAATTTATTTTGTTTTAAGCTGACATCGGTAATAACGGGCACTTGAAAAGCACGTGCTAATAATTTAGATTGTTCACTATTAAAATTGCAATAAACTTGTGGCAAAATATTGTGATTAAGTGAGCCTGATTGTAATTCAATGCAATAATCCGATTTTTTTATTAATTCTTCAGTGAAAATGTGAGCAATTCTTTCTCCATAATTACCATCTGCTTTACCTGGAAAGCAATCTGCTAAGCTATGTCCTGAAGGAATGGTTTTAGGATAATGTGTTAAACCATATACATTTAATACCGGAACGGCAATTATTGTTCCATTTATTTCGTTAATATTTAACATATTAATTAAACGATTTACAATCTCTAACCCATTCATTTCATTGCCATTAATTGTAGCAAAAATTAAGAGGCGAGGACCTGAATTTTTACTATGCATAACCTTGATTGGCATGTATAAAGGGGCGCAGGAATACAAATCTGGCATCTGCAATGCTAAATTTACTTTTTCTCCAGGTTGAATGGCTTCATTGCAGATAGTTAATATTGAATTTTTACTCATGTCTATACCTTGTAACTTATGCAACATTAGAAATTATAACAAATATTCAACCATAAATCACCTAACCATAATTTAGTTGAATTATAAGTCAAATTTAAATGTTATAATAAATAACTATTTTTATGATTTTCATCGCTTGAACAAACGATTTTTAGCGAGTCTAATTGTTCACTTAATAAATCAATTTGATTATTAAGCGTCTCTGAAAAAATTAAAGTGGGTGATTTTTCAATCATAGGATGTGTCATTTCGTGATCTAATTTTAATTGTGCTTGATGTGCTAAATAGCTAGGCAATTGATCTTGGTAATAATTTAAAAGAAAGCGCATAACATTAAAAGCATCGTGTTGATATGCTGTTCTCAATAAATGGCTAATAAAAACATTTTCTAAATTTGTTTTCATTTTTTTAAAGATAAACAAAAAACCTGGCAACGCATTTTTTTCAGCCAATGTGGCTAAACACATTTTTTCAAAAGAAGCATACTCACCTGTAAGATCAAGATAGCGTAACAATGTTTCTGCCAGTTCAAAGCACTCATGGCTTAACGCATTTAATATGCCACTTTGAACATTCTGTAAGGTTAGTTTTTTACAAAATTTTGCTTCTAACTGTTTCTGAGGGTGTTGACAGCATTCAACAAAAGCAAGACCATAAGCTTGATCAGAAATCCTCTCTCTCTGGTGTGTCAAAAAATAATCAATCATACGTTTTTTATTCGAGGTACATGCCGAGATTAATAATTCTCCAAGCAATTGAGGAGGCACCACAAATTTTTTACATTCTAAGAGCACATCAATACATTCTATGTGTCCTAGCTTAGCAGCACATCTTAATCCTGATTCTAGTGATTTACTCACATCGATATATTCAGGATGACGTTCTAAAATAAGTTTGAGTTCTTCTGGATGATTATGTCTGCAACAAAAAATTAAAGCTTGACCATATATTTTTTCGCGGTAGTCTTGAGGTGATGAGCCATATTTGGTTTCGAGTACCTCAAAATTTTTTTGACTCATCATAAAACCGTATATTTTTATGACTTTTTGAGGTGCCAACTTTTCTAGTTTATCTACTTCTTTTATGTAGCCAAGTGTCATATTCAGAAATAATAAAAAATCTTCTTTTGTGCATTTCTTTAGCCCAAATGCCACATAATATTGTTTTAATCTACATAAATATAAGTTTTTGAATAATTCGAATGGTTTGTATTTATAAACTGAGGTGTAAAGTGTGACTTCTTGGCTGAAATATTTTTGCAACAAACGCTGCCATACCTGTGGGTTGCTGGTTAATTTATTTAACCGCCAACTTGTTTTAAAAACATGTGCAAGATCTAAAGGATCGTCTAAAAAAGATAATAAACATAGTAATGCATCATCATCAAACTGAGGAGAAACAAATGAAAGGCTATCTGACATATGCACTTCCTTGCATTATCATATTTTATTTATAATTTTAGCTTTCCATGATTATTACCCTAAATACTATCTCTTTGTCTAGAAAAATATCAGAAGTTTAAAAAGGGAGGAGTGGTAACCGAGGCTACCACCCATTGTTATGGACAGACGAATTTGCCGCTGCTTATTAAAATTAGCACGTGATTTGACAATCTCGCAAGAAGAATGTAATTACACTGATTTATTTTTATCTGCTAAAAAATATCCTCATCACGATAATAGATTCAGTCAAAATAGTTAGTTAAATCCATTGATAACCCCATTTATTGCTGTTAGTATTCTACCTTGATTTTAGATTTACAGGTTATTTAGTGGAGCAACTTATTTTATGTCCGAATCTATTGATAATAAAATCCCTTCTCCTGCCACTGTGATAAACAGCGCAGATGTCGTAATAGATGACAAAGCTTCACTGAATTTTCCCTTGTTATCTCAGGTGCAAGAAATCAAAGAGCAAATTAAGCAAGATGCTCATCACAAAATCAATCCTACCGCTCAAGCTGAATTACTAAAAGCGGTTAATCACTTATCATCGCTCACGATAAATAAGATCGCGTTATATTTTTCACCCGAGACAACCAAAACGGCTATTCATAAACAAGCCATTGAACTTTGTCTTAAAAATAATGCTAATGGCTACCAACAAGCTGAAAGTTTGATTAAACAATCTGAAAACAAGCTGATTACCTTAAAAACAGAGTTTGAGCAAATAAAGCAAGCCATCGCAACTATTGAAGGCCTGTTAAAAAATCCTGTTACATACTTGGTTTCTCATCAACAAAAAATAAGTCAAAACATGGCTGATATTAAAGCACTGGAGCTTACCTTAGAGCCTACTCTGACTAAACTTCATTTTACCGTTTTAGCGGCTCAAGCGATTGATCCCAGTTTAATTAAACAGGTTTTTGATCCTAAACAACAAACACCTGAATACATCGTTTTAAATAAAGACAGTTATGTCGATACCATTGGCTTATTTGTAAAAGCATCACAAATTATGCAACATAATTCAAATGATTCAAAAGAACTGGCCGAATTAAATGAAGTATTCAGCCAAAAACTGGCTGCCTACCACAAAATTAAGGCCATACATGAAGCATTTAAACAAAGTCATCCTAATATTGGCTGGGCAGACCAAGAAGAATCTGACAGATTGGGTAATGCATTAGAACTTGCCATTAAAGAACATAATGATATTAAAGCGCAAATCAAGCCTATTCAAGAAAAAATAGCACAGGCTGAAAAATATCTTAAATATTATCAAAACTGGTCTGAGCAGTCTCAAAAAGAAATTAATGCCGCTAAGCTTATCGAAACAAAAAAACATGAAAACATAGAATTAAGTAAGCAAATGCAATCTAATGTTAACTTA
>CAYSTH010000047.1:0-13943 GCA_964433995.1 uncultured Francisellaceae bacterium
TATTACGTTATTCCCAAATGAAGGATTATTTTATCAATTGCGTGGCGATATTTACGTTCAAGAAAAAGATTACAAAAAAGCGATAGCAGCTTTTACCACTTCTATTAGTAAAAATCCTAACTATTTTTATCCTTATCAGCAACGAGGCTTTTGCTATAAAAAATTACAAGATTATAAAAGTGCCAAACTTGATTTGGATAAAAGCCAAAAGTTATTACCTTTAGATGAAACTAAAAAGGCTTTGGATAGTTTATAGCGCACCTTACGGTGTAGGCTTCTTCATTTTTTTAATTTCATCTAAGCAAGGTTGAAATTTTTGTTGATGTGCTTGTTTTTTATTTGCCGACACAACTTCATAATAATCACTCATGCGCATGCTACTCTCAAATGGATAAGGCATGGTGTCTATATCAATACAAATCTTATTCTTTAGCTTTATTTCAGGAGTAAAGTGATTTTCTTTAAAATCTTTTTTATATTGATTTAAGATTTTCTTACTTTCTTGTAAAGGAACATATCCGGTATCATTTTTTTTGAGCCATTCGTATTGTGTTATTAAATATGACAGCACTTCTATTATTTTTTCTTGAAAATGCTCTGCATGATAAAAAGTGCCCTCTTCTCCCCACCAAGGATCAAAAATCCAACAATCTTCTCCCCATTCAGCAGAATTTAATAAATCACTCTCTTTTTTTCTATTTAAGATCAGCCAGATATGATCAAAGTCTATTGATTTAACAAGTTCAATGCTTTTAATTTCTTTTCCGGGAAAACGCCAAAGATAACTCGCCGCTACAACAGCTAGTTCTGTGCAATTTCCTATTCTCATTTTTTCTGCTTGTATAACAAAATGAACAAATGCTGCAATAGCATTTTCCTTTTCTTCTATAAAAGTATATGGCAATAATGATTTTTGTATAGATGCAGATTGTTTAAAAGGTGACAAATAAAGTTTTACAGGTTCTTCTCTAGCTTCTCCTACACCGTTGCGTTGAGTTGAACACATTTTTTGGCAATTTAATATTTTATTGTTTGAGCCAATCGCGATCGTGCCATGCGTTTCTATTAATGCCGTATGTAATTTTTTAATTAAAGGTTGTAATTTATTTATATCTGCATTCTTGGGCAAAGCTACTGCATGACGCTTTAATACGTCTTGCTTTAGAATTATATTCTCATTATCTTGAAGTGGAACATTATTATTTACAGGGTGATGAATTTTCTTTGAAAAAGATTTAGTCTTAGTACCTTTGATTGCTATCTGTATTTGTTTTTTCATCTGACGAAAAATTAAACTATCCAAAAAAGCCCCCTGATTAAATTAGTTTTTATTGTAACTAAAATTAAATCTGATGCAAGTTTTTTAGTCTCATTAGATGATAATATACATACCTCAAATACAACTCTGAAACAGGCTTATGAAAAAACCACTTCCTATTATTTATTTAATTATTTTTTAATTTTAGCGTTAAATTTTTTATAGTTTTCTAAAATTTTCTTTCCAATTTCTTCATTTATACCAGCCACGGCCAAAACAGGTAGTGCTTTGGTGATTTCTTGCCCTTGGCCTATTCCGTAAGCTACTGCAAAAGTTGCTGCTACGATATGTTCCATTAAATGATCCTCTGAAACTTTCTCACCATAATAGGCATTTAAAATGGCAGCATAATCAATAATCATTTTGATAGTATTGCTTTCCGAAAAAGGATTCAAACTGGCTAATTGGCTTTCAATTTCAGGTTTTTTACTTTTAAAATCTATTGCAATTTTTCCTAAATCTGAAGCTCCCATATCCTTTAAAAGCTTGTCCAATTCATTGCCTTGGCTTTGTGTAGTCATAGTTTACCCCTTTTTATGGTTTAAATTTGTTTCGATTATCTTTTACTTCCGCGTCTTTAGACGATTTATTTAGCTGACCTTGTACGGAATTATTTTTTTTAGATTGCTTTTTATTTTCAAAACTCATGGTCAATGGAATCGCTTTAGATTTTTCAAATGTTTTTTGATTTAAAAGTGTTGCTGTAGCTGCTAATAATGCTGCAGAAACAACCGCATTAGGATCGTTCTTTTGTGGCAACGCAAACTGAGCGGTTCTTTTACAGAAATTATTAAATATATTCATCGTATTTGTTTTTGGAAAATCTACTTTTTTAATACCATTACGCTGCAATTCAGTTGCAATCAACGTAGCTATTATCCCCGAAACACCTGCACGATAATTTCCTTGGGTAAGGTCTCTAATAGTAGATGCATCACCGGCTTTGGTTGGAATGTCAACCATATTGCCAGCAACACCTACCGCTGTTTCATAACTAAATTTTCCTGCTTCATAAGCAACATTTTTACCTTGTTGCGCTATGCCTGAGCGAGAAAATTCCTGTAACATTTTTTGGGATGCCTCTAAGGTGCTGGTAAATTGTTGGTTTAGTTCGTTCTGAAAAATAAGAAGTTGTTCTCTTTTAGCCCCTAATTGTGCAACCAAATTTTGACGAGCTGAAGCGACACCTCCTAGACTTGTATTTACTCCTACCCTCACCATATCGGTTCCTAAGTTAATTGTTTCTTGAGCTGTAGAAAATATTTTGGTACCATTTTCTATTATCATGTTACCCAGCTGTATACTTCTTTGTGCTATTACCTGAGAGTTTTCGACACCTGTTGAAATTGCATTTTTTGCTATGGATCCGGTTGTGCTTATTAATGAATTAAAAGCTTTTGGTCCGTGAGCTGATGCAACTTCACCTACTGCTTTAGCTGCAAAACTTGGCATAAAAACCTCCAATTTTAACTATAATTTTATATTATGATTTTCTGACAAAAATTATTTATTAAAAGTTCTCCTTTCAAAAAAAAATAAGCGACAAAATATTAAACTTAAGAATGGTGGGTGGTCAGTTGAGGTTACAGTTAAGCAACTTTTAATATTCCGCTAACCAAATGCTTAAAATCTTAAACAAAAAATATTCAAAAGATTCTTATTTGCCTTTAAACTCTATTCCTATTGGACAAATTTCTTCATCTATTCACCCATTCCACCAGCGAGGAGTCTCGAAAATATCTGGCTATCCCACTAGAAACCGGTTGATAGCCAAATCAAAGATCTATACTAGACTTAGCAATTTTGTGGCGAATTTAGGACTTGATAGATAAAGATGAATGATACTGTAGATATCCCCAGTTTGAGCACCCAACAAGTTCATGAACGCCAAAAAAAATATGGCTTAAATACCCTGCCTAATAAACAACGTCGTAATTTTTTTCATATCATTTGGGATATCATAAAAGAACCGATGATTTTGCTCCTCGTTTTAGCTATGGGGCTTTATTTATTGTTCGGTGACTTGCAAGAAGGACTCTCTCTTTCTGTTTTTGTATTGGTTATTATCGGCATTGCATTATATCAAGAAGGCAAAACAGAACATGCATTGCAAGCCCTACGAGAATTAACGACACCTAATGCCCTAGTTATTCGCAACAATCAAACTGTGCAAATAAGCAGCCGAGATATCGTTGTAGACGATGTAGTTATTCTTTATGAAGGAGATAGAGTACCTGCAGATGGTTTTTTATTATCTGTAAATGATTTATTAATAGACGAAGCATTGCTAACAGGTGAATCGTTACCCATCAGTAAAGAAATATTTAATCAGGGTATTCATGATTTATCCGATTTATCTCAAAATCAATACAAAGTTTTCTCTGGTACCATGGTGGTTCATGGGCAGGGTATTTTCAAAGTACAAACTATTGGCACTCATACTGCTATTGGAAAAATCGGCATTGAATTAGAAACCCTCGAATCAGAACCCTCTCCTTTGCAGCATCAAGTAGCCAAATTAGTTAAAACGCTTTCTATTATTGGCATAACCATTTGCCTTACCCTTGTCATACTCTTAGGTGTTTTAAAAGGCGATTGGCTAAATGCTTCTTTAGCAGGTTTGGCGCTTGCTATGTCGTTGTTGCCTGAAGAGTTTGCTGTTATCTTAACCGTGTTTCCCGCATTAGGGGCATGGAGATTGTCAAAAGAACAAGTATTAACTCGTCGTGTTGCCTCTATTGAAACGTTAGGTGCAATCTCCATTTTATGTGTCGATAAAACAGGTACATTAACAGAAAACAAAATGACGGTGTCTGCTTTATGGGCAACTAATCAAACTCAAAAAATAAATTTCACTCAAGCTAATTCTTTAACAGGTGAATTCAAAATATTGGCAGAATACGCTATTTTAGCCAGTGAAATTGCGCCATTAGATCCTATAGAAAAAGCCTGCCATCAATTGGCTGTTCCACTTAATCCAGAATGGATTTTAGTTCAAGAATACGATAGAACATCAGAATTTCCTGTTAAAGCACATATCTGGCAAAATCCTGAACAAAATGATGATATTATCGCTGCCAAAGGTGCACCTGAGGCAATTCTATCATTATGTCACAAACTATCTGATCATGAAAAAAATGAAGTGTTATCCGCTGCAAGTACCTTGGGTAAGCAAGGATTAAGAATTTTGGCCATTGCCAAAGGCACACATCAAAAAAGTGCAGATTGGCCTGTGGCTCAACAGGCATTGTCATTAGAGTTATTAGGCTTGGTTGGCGTCTCTGATCCTATTCGACCCAATATTAAATACTCTGTGCAACAATGTTACGATGCTGGTATTAAAATCATGATGATCACTGGTGATTTTCCTGAAACGGCAAAAACCATTGCGCAACAAGCAGGCATCAAAATAGAAGATATTATCACAGGAAAAGAAATCATCTCACTTTCAGACGCAGAACTTGCTGAACGTTTAAAAAATTGTTCTATTTGTGCACGTGTGACACCTGCATTGAAATTAAAAATTGTTCAAGCGCTTAAGGCAGATAATTATATTGTTGCCATGACGGGTGACGGAGTGAATGATGCCCCTGCTCTTAAATCAGCCCATGTTGGTGTTGCCATGGGCAAACGAGGTACTGATGTGGCGAGAGAAGCTTCTACGATTATCTTATTAGATGATAACTTTTCTTCTATTGTTAAGGCCATCACTTTAGGCCGTCGAATTTTTTCCAATATAAAAAAATCCATGGGGTATATTTTAGCTGTTCACATTCCGATTGCAGGTATGGCTTTATTACCAGTCTTTTTTGGCTGGCCTATCTTATTTTTTCCTATTCATATCGCTTTTTTACAATTGGTTATCGATCCGGTTTGTTCTATTGCTTTTGAAAATGAGCCTGCCGCTCCTAATGTCATGAGGCAACCTCCCAGAAACCCTAAAAAAGCATTACTCAATAAGAAAACGTTTTTGTATGCGATATTACAAGGCTTAGGTGTATTAACAATAACCTTTTTTAGTTATTGTTGGGCTCTAGGGTTCTTGCCCGAAAACCAAGCAAGAACAGTTGCTTTTTTGAGCTTAACCATTGGTAATTTAGCCTTGGTTTATGCTAATCGAAGTGAAAAATCAATTCTTTTTTCTTTTCTTATTCAAAATAAAATTGTGTTCAGAATAACGCTTGCGACTTTGATATTTTTATCTGCAGCAATCTATATTCCTTTTTTACAAAATTTATTTTATTTTGAGGCACTACCTACATTCTTACTATTTAAAAGTATACTCATTGGATTATCTAGCATCTTATGGTTTGAATTTTTAAAAATTATTTTGAAATAATCAATTCGCTTAAACCCTTTACCCAGTCAGCCTCAGTATTCACACAAGGTGCCACCATAAAGGTATTGCCACCTAACTGATGCCATTGTGCTTTGGCTCTCATATTAATTTCTTCTAGTGTTTCTAAGCAATCTGCTGTAAACGCCGGGCAAGCTACTAATAAGTTTTTAGCGCCTTGTTTTCTTAAATTTGGTAATACTTTGTCTGTGTAGGGTTTAATCCAAGGTGTACGCCCCAATCGAGATTGAAAACTTACCTGATAATCTTGTTCAGATAAATTAAGCTCTTTAGCAAGGAGCTTTGCCGTTGCAAAACATTGCGCTCGATAACAATACAAGTTATCTAAACTAATATTAGGGCAAGGTTTATTCATGTTACAATCTGTTTTATCTAATTTCTTAACATGATTTTCTGGCAACCCATGAAAACTAAATAAATAACTATCTGGTTTAGTATTATATTGGGTAATCGTTTGTTTAATTTGATTTGCCTGAGCTTGTATAAATAATGGCATATCATAAAAATCTCGAATCATCACTAATTCTGGGATTTTTGTTTGCCCTTTAAAATAATCAAAAATAACCTGATAAAGCGAGCGCGTGGTAGATTCTGCATATTGTGGAAATTGTGGCACAACAATAATTTTCCGACAGGTTTTCTGTAAAACATCGAGTGCCGAAGCGATATTTGGCATGCCATAACGCATGGCCAATTCAACTTGATAGTTCTCTCCCAATTGTTCTTGTAATGCTATTTTTAACGCTTGAGATAAAACCAGCAAAGGTGAGCCATGTTTGGTCCAAATGGATTGATAAGCGCTGAGTATTTTTTTTGGCCTAAAAGGCAAAATTAGCCCATATACTAATATTGCTCTAATCAGCCATGGTAATTGAATTACATACTTATCCATCAGAAATTCTTTTAAATAATTTCTGATGCTGGCAGTTGTAGGATATTCTGGTGTGCCCAAATTGACTAGCAATACACCTGTTTTATTTATATTCATGTTACACCTTAAGAGAAATGGGTACGACACGGGGGTCGCCCCCTACAAAATCTCAGTTTTAAATTTAATTAATCATCATTTGTTACATTTCATCCTACTAAAAGAGATAACATCATATTTATTGATTCTGTTATTTATTGGCACAATCAAATGTAGGAGACGACCCCCGTGTCGTCCCAATTCTTCTTATGAAAAACAATACTTTTATTTTAAAGATTTTTGAATAATTTCACTTAAGTCATTAGATAAATTTTCTTTATTTTTTATTTTTATTAATGCTTGAGTAATATATTCTCTTCTCTCATTATCTAATTTATCTTTCACTAATAGAGCCTCTGCCATACGCGCACTCACCTGAGGATTGCGTTCATCTAATTTCAAAATGACTTCTGCAAGCCATAAGTAAGGTTCAGGAGAATGTTGATAAAATTGTGCCCAATTACGTTGCGTAAACCCACCAATCAATGCATAAACTTGATTAGGATTATAAAAATGGAACCCTGAATGGTGTGTTAAATGTTTTACTCTTTCAAAAGTATTGGGCAAATCGGATGTTGCTTCTAACATAAGCCATTTATTTACCACCAAAGGCTCATGTTGCCATCTGTCATAAAAGTCTTGCAATAGGGTTGTTCGTAATGAACAATCTATAGATTGAATCGCTAACAATGCTCCCATTCTATCGGTCATGTTTTCAGCTAATTCATACTGAACTTGAGCGTAATCATAATGCTTATCAGACTCGAGACACAAATAGGCTAATAATTTATTCTTCATTGCTCTTAAACCTTGAGAATAAGACAACAAATAAGCATCTTCTAGTTCTGCTTTGGTATCAAATTCAGGCAAGGTCATTATTTTACCAAATAAGTTATCGGCCTCTGTTGATAATCCCTCTGCGATTGCCTGCTTAATCAATTTAAGCTGTGTTAATGTTTTGTCTAAATCAAATGATTTATCTTGTCCCATAAAATATTGAATATCAGGCACCGTCATTAACGCCGCTTCTAAAGCATAATCGTAAGGTACTTTTTCATGATAAGAAAAATGTTCTACTTCATGAGCAATACGATTAAGCATATGTTTAAAGACAGAAATTAAAACAGATATCTCTGATAAATTATGTTGCACTAAATGCAAATAAAAACGTTGAGCAGCACTCCATCTGGCTACCCCGCTGGGATCATATTCTATGATATGAGCTAGTTCTGCTGGTGTATAATCATAGTAAACTTTTACTGGCGCACTAAAGTTGCCTAAAAAACTAGGTATGGGTGGCTCAGAAACCTCATCAAATTGAAATGTTTTCGTTTCACTATCTAGCATCAACACATCAGCATGAATAGGATCTCCTACTTTATTTAACAAAGTAAACTCAATAGGAATCAGTAAGGGTTTTTTATCTTGTTGATCAGCTGTAGGCTCAGTATGCTGCTCTAAAGTAATTTTATAAACTTGTTTTGTGACATCATACTCAGATTTAATTTGCACTTCTGGTGTGCCAGACTGGGTATACCATAACTTAAATTGAGTTAAATCTATTTGGTTAGTCGTTTCAAATGCATGTAAGAAATCATATATTGTCACCGCTTGGCCATCATATTGGCTAAAATAATATGTCATCCCTTTGCCAAATCCTTGATAACCTAACAATAAAGACAACATACGTATCACTTCAGCGCCTTTATGATAAATCGTCATTGTATAGAAATTGTTAATTTCGACATAAGATTGTGGTTGAACCGGGTGAGACATGGGGCCAGAATCTTCTGCAAATTGTCTGGTATACATTAATTCAACATCTTGAATGCGTTTATATGCATCTAAGCCCTGATCAGCACAAAATTGCTGCTCTCTAAAAACAGTTAGCCCTTCTTTTAAACTTAATTGAAACCAATCTCGACAAGTGACTCTATTACCAGTCCAATTATGAAAATATTCATGTGCAATAACGGCTTCAATATGTTGATAATCTGAATCTGTTGCTAATTGTTTATCGGCTAATATATATTTGGCATTGAATATGTTTAAGCCTTTGTTTTCCATGGCGCCCATATTAAAATCATGGACTGCAACCACTTTATATTCTTGTAAATCATATTCACGTTGATAATTCTTTTCATCCCAACGCATGGATTTTTTTAAGGATTCTATGGCAAAAAGCGTTTTATCTTCATCGCCTGGTTCTGTATAAAAGCTTAAAGTCACCTCTCGTTTATACATGGTGACAAATTTATCTTGTTTTAAAGCCAAGTTACCTGCTACCAAAGCAAATAAATAACTGGGCTTAGGGTGAGGATCTTCATATGTTTTATAATGTTTATGTTCTCCTATTACCCCTTCATCGATTAAATTGCCATTTGATAATAAAACTGGATAAGTTGATTTATCTGCAATAATCTTTGTCGTGAAGGTTGCTAAAACATCGGGTCTATCGAGGTAATAAGTGATTTTTCTAAAACCTTCGGCTTCACATTGCGTGCAATACATCTGATTTGAGCAATATAAACCTTGCAGGCTTGTATTATTTTTAGGATAAATACGAGTGATAATGTGCAAATCAAAGTTATCAAGCGGCGTATCAATGACCAATTGACTTGCTTTTTGAGACTCTCCAATGACTTGATAACCATTTGGCGTGTTTGGTTTTAATATTTTCCCATCTAAGCTTACTTCTACAAGTTCTAATTCTTCACCTTCTAAAATTAAGGGTTCACTGTTTAAAATAACCCTTTTCACTTTCAGCTCAGTGGTCACTAAAGTGCTTTTTTCATCAATATCAATAGTTAAATGAGTGTTCTCAATCGTAAAACCTGGCTTTTGATAATCTGATAACTGTTTAACATGATTTGTTGTAAGTAAGCTCACCCTGGCTATCCCCTATCTATTTTTATCTGTTTGCTATTATACCGATTATTTATGCTTGTGTGAGGTCTTATCCGATCTTAGACTTAAGGTATAGGGATCGATAAAATCAGGGGGTTCTCATGGATGTATGGGATAGTTTTAAGAATCGGTACGCCGCTCGTCATCATGAAGAAGAATTGAGCCTGAATGAATATCTAGAGCTGTGTAAAAAAGACCCATTGGCCTACGCTAACTCCGCGGAACGGCTATTACACGCCATTGGCGAGCCCAAATTAATAGACACCAGTAAAGATCACCGGTTAAGCAGAATATTCTCCAACAAGGTTATAAAGTTATACGACTCATTTGAAGAGTTTTATGGCATGGAAGAGCCTATAGAGCAAATTGTCTCGTTTTTTAAGCATGCTGCTCAAGGTTTAGAAGAAAAGAAACAAATACTCTATTTGTTAGGACCCGTTGGAGGTGGTAAGTCTTCATTAGCTGAACGCCTAAAAGCACTCATGGAAAAAGTCCCCTTTTATGCCATAAAAGACTCTCCCATCAATGAATCTCCTTTGGGTTTATTCGACCCTAATGAAGATGGCTCTATTTTAGAAGAAAAATACAATATTCCCAGACGATATGTTGAAACCATTATGTCTCCTTGGGCAGTGAAACGTCTGCATGAATATAATGGCGATATCAATAAATTTAAAGTCATTAAAATTTGGCCATCTCGCCTTTCTCAGGCAGCTGTTGCTAAAACTGAGCCTGGCGATGAAAATAACCAAGACATCTCTTCTTTGGTGGGCAAAGTAGACATACGTAAATTAGAACAATTTGCCCAAGATGATCCAGATGCTTATAGCTACTCAGGTGGCTTATGCAAAGCGAATAGAGGCTTATTAGAATTCGTAGAAATGTTTAAAGCCCCTATTAAAGTATTACACCCATTGCTTACTGCTACACAAGAAGGTAATTATAATGGCACGGAAGGATCTGCTTCTATGCCATTTGATGGCATTATATTGGCCCATTCAAATGAATCAGAATGGCAAAGTTTTAAAAATAATCGTCATAACGAAGCCTTCTTAGACAGAGTGTATATTGTCAAAGTGCCCTATTGTTTAAGAGTCACCGAAGAAATGATGATATATAACAAACTGCTTGAAAATAGTTCACTCAGTGCCGCACCTTGTGCCCCGAATACACTTAAAATGATGGCTCAATTTTCTGTGTTATCCCGCATAAAGGAGCCTGAAAACTCGAGCATATTTTCGAAAATGCGCGTATATGATGGCGAAAATTTAAAAGATACTGATCCTAAAGCTAAATCATACCAAGAATATAAAGATTTTGCAGGCGTTGATGAAGGCATGACGGGGCTTTCAACACGGTTTGCTTTTAAAATTATTTCTAAGGTTTTCAACTTTGATAGCGCCGAAGTGGCTGCAAACCCTGTACATTTACTTTATGTTTTGGAACAACAAATAGAAAGAGAACAATTTCCACCAGAAGTACATGAACGGTATTTATCTTACCTCAAAGGCTATTTATCGCCTAGATATGTCGAATTTATTGGTAAAGAAATTCAAACAGCTTATCTAGAATCTTATTCTGAATATGGTCAAAATATATTCGATAGATATGTCACCTATGCTGATTTTTGGATTCAAGATCAAGAATATCGAGATCCTGATACAGGCGAAATTTTAGACAGACGTTCTTTAAATGAAGAACTTGAAAAAATTGAAAAACCTGCCGGCATTAGTAATCCAAAAGATTTTAGAAATGAAATCGTGAATTTTGTTTTGCGTGCAAGAGCGGGCAATAAAGGCAAAAACCCTAGTTGGACGAGCTACGAAAAATTGCGTGTGGTGATTGAGAAAAAAATGTTTTCCAATACCGAAGATTTGTTGCCTGTTATTTCTTTTAATGCCAAAGCATCCACCGATGAAAAGAAAAAACATCAAGAATTTGTCGATAGAATGGTAGAAAAAGGATATACCGCAAAACAGGTGAGATTACTTTGTGAATGGTATTTGCGTGTTCGTAAATCATCTTAAATACGTAAATAAATAGGGATGACTTATGTCAAGAATCGTCGACCGTCGACCTAATGGTCGCCATAAAAGTGCGGTTAACCGCCAACGCTTTATGCGGCGATTCAAAAAACAAATAAAAGATGCTGTCAGAGAAGCCATTGCTGGTCGTTCAATCAAAAACATTGACGAATCGGGCGAAAAAATCACCATCCCTGCCAAAGACATTCAAGAGCCTTCATTTAATTATGGCAAAGGTGGAAACCGCAATATTGTTTTGCCTGGTAATAAAGATTACATACAGGGAGATCATATTAAACGCTCACCTGGTTCCTCTGGGGGGGCTGGCAAAAACTCTGAAGCTTCTGAAGAAGGTGAAGGACAAGATGATTTTGTCTTTGAAATTTCACGAGAAGAATTTTTAGAAATATTCTTTGAAGATTTAGCCTTACCCAATTTGGTGAAAACACAAATTGCTAAAATCCCTACTTTTAAAACCATTCGTGCTGGTTACACCTCTGAAGGCACGCCTGCTAATATCAATATTGTACGCTCTTTAAAAGGCGCTAAAGCACGAAAGTTGGCCTTAGGTGGTTCGTACAAAAAAGAAATTGCTGATTTAGAATTAGAAATCGCCAATATAGAAGCCAATAATAAGCAAGATAGTCGTTTAGCATTATTATATGAAAAACTAACCAAATTAAAGTCACACATTGCTAAAATTCCTTTTATTGATCCTTTTGATATAAAATATAACAATCGTATTAGACAACCTAAGCCTACTACTCAGGCCGTCATGTTTTGCTTAATGGACGTATCTGGTTCCATGGATGAGGCAAAAAAAGACATTGCTAAACGATTTTTTATTTTACTTTATTTGTTTTTAAGCCGTAGTTATGAAAGTGTTGAAGTGGTGTTTATTCGTCATCATACCTCTGCTAAAGAAGTAGATGAACAAGAATTTTTTTATTCTCGTGAAACGGGTGGCACAGTGGTATCTAGCGCGTTAGAACTCATGCGAGACATCGTCGAGGCGCGTTACCCTAGCCAAGAATGGAATATTTATGCGGCTCAAGCCTCCGACGGTGATAACTGGAATAATGATTCTCCTAAATGTCATGATATTCTAGTGAATGATTTATTACCCTACGTACAGTACTTTGCTTATGTCGAAATTATGCCCAGACATCATCAAAGCTTATGGGAAGCCTATTTAAGTATCAAAGATACATATCCTCAATTTGCCATGCAAGAAATTGAAGAATTTAAAGATATTTACCCTGTTTTCAGAGAGTTATTTAAACGCGATGTGCGAGTTGGCTCATGAATACGCCCAAATCTCCTAAAAATAAATTTATTTCAGTTTCTTCGGAGTGGACTCCTGATTTATTAGAAAAATATGATAAAAAAATAGCTGAAATTGCAGCACGATTTCAACTTGATACGTATCCTAATCAGATTGAGATTATTTCTGCAGAACAAATGATGGATGCCTATTCTTCTATCGGCATGCCATTGGGATATAGCCATTGGTCATTTGGAAAACAATTTTTATCTGTCGAAAAACATTACAAACGTGGTCATATGGGATTAGCTTATGAGCTAGTCATTAATTCTAATCCCTGTATTGCTTATCTGATGGAAGAAAATACCCTTCCAATGCAAGCGCTTGTCATTGCACATGCCTGCTATGGACATAATTCCTTTTTTAAAAATAATTATTTATTTAAAACATGGACCAGTGCTGATGCTATTGTAGATTATTTATTATTTGCCAAACATTATGTTGCAGAATGCGAAGAAAAATATGGTATAGATGAAGTCGAAACCATATTAGACGCCGCACACGCACTTATGTCACATGGTGTAGATAGATATAAACGACCTGCAAAGTTATCGATACATGAAGAAAAAGCACGCCAGGTAAGCCGTGCCGAATACTTACAATCTCAAATTAATGAATTATGGCGCACGATTCCCCAAAACAAAGAAAAAATCATCACACAAGAAGCGAATCGTTTTCCAAGTGAACCGCAAGAAAACTTGTTGTATTTTTTAGAAAAAAATGCCCCGCTTCTAGAACCTTGGCAAAGAGAATTACTAAGAATTACACGTAAAATGGCACAATATTTCTACCCTCAAAAACAAACCAAAGTCATGAATGAAGGCTGGGCTACTTTTTGGCATTACACTATTTTGAATACTCTATATGATGAGGGGTATGTGTCAGATGATTTTATGTTTGAATTTTTACACAATCATACTAATGTGGTATACCAACCTAGTTTTGACAGCCAATATTATTCTGGCATTAATCCCTACACGCTTGGCTTTAATATGTTTTGCGATATCAGACGTATCTGTGAACACCCTACAGAAGAAGACAAAAAA
>CAYSTH010000048.1:0-9571 GCA_964433995.1 uncultured Francisellaceae bacterium
CCCGTTGCAACTCGTACAGAGCCTATTACTACTCCCGCCGTCGCTCCACCCGCTATCCCCACTCCTAATATAGGTAACGTCCAAATGATGCCTCCGATTGCTGTTCCAATTGCACTTCCTATTGTATAAGGTGGTTTTTGTTTTACTGCGTACATTCCAACGACATAAACTTGTCCTGCAAGTCCCGTTAACATGCCTCCAATAACGCCATAAATACTACTAGACGCTATATAAGCTATAGGACTTAAGCCGCCGCTTACATAAGAAACTTCATTTGCTGTTAAATTTTTCATACTATTGCCGATCCTTGTTTACTTATGAAGCAAATGATTTTAAGTAAAGGGTGAGTGGTTGTCAAAAAAATGCCTTTGAATTAAATTATTTTATATAAAACATCATATACCCTTTTAAGCTCATCCACCGTAATACAATATGGTGGCAAAATATAAAGCGTATTGTTACACAAAGGTCGCATAAACAACCCTTGTGCTAATAATTCAGGAATAACCTGTTTCACTTTTTCTTCTGGCAGTTTAAATGCACTAATGGTGCCTAGCTGTCTGATGTGAGTAACAGATGTTAATTCGCTTAACTGCTGCAACCCTACTTGATGTGCTTGTTTTATATTTTGAATAGCCTGTTGAGTTGTGAAATCTAATAACATATCTAAAGAAGCAATCGCTGCTGCACACCCTAATGGATTAGCGGTATAAGAATGTCCATGCAAAAAGGCTTTGCTTAACTCATCATCCAAAAAGGCTTGATATATTTTCTCGGATGCTATCGTTAAGGCCAGAGGCAAAAAGCCCCCTGTTAAGCCCTTAGATAAACACAGTAAATCTGGCACGGATTCTGGTGCTAATTGTTGTAAAGCAAAGTGAGTACCTGTTCGACCAAAGCCTGTCATCACCTCATCAAAAATCACTAAAATATCGTAAGATTTAATTAATTGAATCACCTTATTCAAAAAATCAGGACGGCACATTCTCATGCCACTTGCACCTTGTATTAAAGGCTCTAAAATGAATGCAGCAATATCTTGATGCTTTTTTTCTAAACTATTTTTAATTTCATTAAAAGCTTGATATTCTTTTTTTTCTATATCCGAATCATTTAAACAAGTATCAACATATGGCAATGTTATCACATCAAATAATAAGGGTTTAAAAATATCGTGATAACCTGAGTTTTGTCCTACACTCATGGCACCTATGGTGTCACCATGATATCCCCCTTCAAAACACGCAAATGTTTTTTTTGCTTTGCCAATATTTCGCCAGTATTGATAAGCCATTTTTAAGGCGCATTCTATGGCAGTAGAGCCATTATCTGAATAAAAAAATCGGGTTAAATTTGTAGGCAATATTGTCTGCAATTTCTCAGCCAACGCTACTGCTGGTTCATGTGTGACTTTAGAAAAAATAACATGCTCTAGTTTTAAAGCTTGTTCATAAATAGCTTGTGCAATAACTGGGTTGGCGTGACCATGCAAATTCACCCACCAACTTGAAATTAAATCTAAATAAGATTTTTGATGAATATCTGTAATATATGCCCCTTTTCCTGATTGTATTGCAAGCGGCAAGCCTACCGTTTTTTCTTGGCTAAAGGGATGCCAGATTATTTTTTTGTCTCGAGTGGATAAATTATTCATGGTTAAACTCTAAAATATTATATTATAATTAATCATCACAATATCCCCCCGCTCTTTTTCGCTACGCTCAAAAGAACGACCCCCTATCAAAGGGGGTGTTAAGAACCATGTTTTTGTGCCCCCTTTGATAGGGGCCGCGAGAATGTGACTTTAGCCAACATGCGAGCGGGGGAATGTAATAGGTTCTATTACTTTCAACACAATTATTCTAATATTTCCTTTAATTTGTTTGATATTTTTATTTTTTTAATTTTATCAGGTGTTAATTTATCAATATTTGGAAAACAAGCCAAAACAGGTACTTGACCGTATTGCTCTATCGCCTCTTTATTTTTTAACTCATTATCAGAAGCTCTATAATTATTTAAAATAACGCCTAAAATAGGAATATTTCGAGAGTGAAGTGCATGTATTGATAATAAAGTATGGTTGATTGTCCCCAAGGAAGATCTAGCAACAATAATCACTGGAATATTAAATTTTTTAATTAGGTCTATCATCAGATCATGATTGTTTAAGGGTACAAACACCCCTCCTGCACCTTCTACGATTAAATTATCTGTATCTGGTAAATGAATATTGTGGATATTTATTTCTGTGTTATTTAATTTTGCCGCTAAATGAGGGGAAACCGGTTCATCGAAAATATAGGTTTCAGCATGTGATGTCGAAGACAAATTTGATTGTGAAATAAAATGAGTATCAGTACCTTCTATTGCACCTGTTTGAATCGGTTTCCAATAGGCATAATTTAACTGCTCACATAACCAACGACAAATAACGGTTTTACCCACATTTGTATCTGTGCCCGTTACAAATATATTCATAAGCAGCTGACCAGTTTATCAATGTCTTGTATGGTATGGTTCACATTCAGTGCAATACGTAATCTTGGTTGGTTTTTAGGCACAGTGGGATATTGTAAAAAAGAAACCAAAATATGATTTTGAATCAACTTTTCTTTGATTTTTAAAGCTTGAGCTATATCATTAAATATAATGGGGACTATATGAGTGGCTGAATGACTTGTATTAAAACCTAATGCCATTAATTTTTTTCTGAGGATTTGACTTAAATTTAACATATTTGCCACTTTTGCTTGATAGCTTGGCACGAGTGACCAAGCTTTTCTCATGGCACCCACTATCATAGGAGAAGAAGCAGTAGAATAAATAAATCCTGAACAACGATTAATCAAATACTGATACACTATTTCTGAACAGGCAATATAAGCGCCCGAGCCTCCTAAAGCTTTACTAAAGGTACCCATTATCACATGCTCTACGCCTTGAAAATCGATATTTGTTGATAAACCATATCCATTTGAACCAAACACACCTGTTGCATGAGCTTCGTCAAGATAAAGTAAAGCACCATATTTTTTGGCTAAAGCTACCAATGTTTGGCACTCAGCTATATCACCATCCATACCATATAACGTTTCTGCCACAATAAACTTTGGATTGTCTTGATCTTGATGCTTTTGTAATAAAAGCTCTAAATGCGCCATATCATTATGATTAAAACGAATTAATTTAGCTGTGCTTAATTTTAGAGCTTCATATAGACTTTTGTGATTTAATTTATCAAAAAAAACCAAAGGTTGTTTTTCAAAATTTTTCTGATCTAATAATGCTGCAAGCACTGTTAAATTGGCCTGAAACCCAGAATTAAACAATAACGCACGTTGTGTTTTTTTAGATTGCGCAATTTCTTTTTCAAAGATCTCAAATAATGCATGATTACCACTGAGTAATCTCGACCCTGTGCTACCAAAACCATATTGCTTAGCACACACTATGCCTGCCTTAATAACAGAGCTAGAGTTACTTAACTGCAAATAATCATTAGTCGAGAAATCGAGCTGAAATGCTTGTTTATTTGAATGATGTGGCATGGGTAGAACACGGACAAGTTGTTTAACTTCTAAGCCAGCCATCAGTTTTTGGTATGATTTAGTGTGCATCATGGATGCACACTAAAACAAACTTAATCTCTTATCGCTAGCTTAGTCACCCTATTTCTGTGCTAACTGGTTAAAGTTTGACCAGTTACATGATGCTACACCATCTATTATTTTTATTGTTTTGATCTACTACAGGTACATCAAGTTGATCATTGGCTGCTTGTGGGTTCAACACTTCAACATTTCTTCTCATCAGATCAAATGATGGTGTCAACACAGGTGCTTTTGATGGCTCGAGCACTCTACGATCACCACAGCCACCTCGTTTATGTAACGTTGGAATAGCTAACCAATGCACATGATGCGCATCCGATGATTTAGGTATAACACGAACATTTGAAGTATGTTTTTTAACATAATTGATATATTCTGTAATAGATAAAGGATAGTCAGCTTCTTTTAAAAGCCTTAAAGTCTCTTCGGAATAATACTGTTTTGCCATTTCAAGATGATTTAATGCCATAAAGCGCATCACACCATATTGACCTGACGCCGCTAATGCTTCTTTTTTCTCTGGGGAAAGAGCAAAATCTAAGGTGCCAGCATCTAATGTATCACAATAAATAATTTTATCTTTATAAGGCCCGGTCATGAGATAATAACTCTGTACATTGAGCATAGCTTCTATTTGACTTTCAAGACATTGTATGGGGCTCGTGATATTTTTAAAGTTAGGTTTTTCCCCTTTTAAATAATAATGAATATTTGCCAAATCTTCTAAACAAATCCCTAATGTGCCCTCTTTTAAGACACCTGAGCTGTTGCCAAACACAGACATAGGACAATTGTTTTGCATGCCACCATCGTTGTATAAACAACCTTTAATTTTGACTGGTGTAAAGACCTGTGGAAAGGCCATTGAAGCACGAATTGCATCTGCAATAGGTACATCTTTATGTTCAGTTTTATGGGAAAAAGTTTCGTTGTATCCTGTGCTGATATTACAAGCTTCGACAATAATGTCTTTTAATTTTTTTTCAGGACGAGAAACTTTGAGTTGATGCCATTGTTCAAATGTTGTATTTTCACTACCCGTCACTTCTTTAATAATATCTCTAAATTGCTGATGCATTAAATTGGCATCGAAAAAGCCATATTTATTCACCCAGTTAAGAGGTACTTTTACATAATGATCGTCTAATAATAAATTTTTAAAATCTAGGTTAAATATTTTTTGCTTTATTTGATCTACTGTATATCCTGAGGCTAAATAAAGATCGGTAATGGCACCAACTGAACTCCCCGCAATTTCTTCTACTTGAGGTAATATCCCCAATCTCTCAAGTTCTTGCGCAACACCCACATATACGTATCCTTTGGCACCGCCTCCTTCTAAAGCTAAAAATTTATACTCTACTTTATTGGGTAAACTAACGACTGAATCCATCTGCAACTCCTACTTCAAAAAAGTTCATTTAACTTAATCAAAGCTAGACTATTTTCAGACGAAAACAGATTTTTAAAAAATAATTTATTGACCTTCTGCCGAATTACACAACACTAAAAATAATTTTCATGATTCAATACAAGCAAACTAGGCTCTGGTGATACTCCAGAACCCTGAAATACCACCTGTTCTTTTGGCTGTTCTGTTAATTTATGTTGAGGTTCTGAAAAATTTCCTGTATTTATATTTGCCAAAACATCTAAATGATTATCTGATAAAACATTTTCTATAGATAATTGATTTTTCCACCAGTGATTTGGGTTTTCAATTTTTCCTATCATATTTTTAATTTGATAATGTACGTGTTGTGGGTATTGAAAATGTCCTAATGGCCCTTTTCCTCCCATTGTGCCAATTTCTTCGCCAAGTGTTACGAAATCCCCTACTTTAACCCTTTGAGTATGTAAGTGAAGCAATTCATGACTATAACCTTGTTTGTCACAAATTTTAATGGTGCCAAATTGTCCACCTACAAAAGTCACTTTACCATTCACGGGGCTGTGTATTTTAGGATGGGTTAAATTCATCCCCGTTTGACCCCCTATATAATTAAAATCTACGCCCATATGCGTTTTACTATTGGGTCGCTCCTCGCCAAATTGACTCGTAATATGTATATATTTGGTACCGATAGGGGGCAAAATTTGATTTAATTTATCTTCTAGTTGCATATTATACTGACCAATCCGCTATTTTGACCAACTGCCATTTTTTCTTTTTCTTAAATAGGTACACTATTTGATAACCTGTGTCAGGTTTATATAAAACGACTATGGCTTTTTTATTATTTTTGCTTTCTATTTTTAAATGAATCTGTTTTTTTAAACGATTATCTTTGTTCAAAATTAAAGGAAAATGAACTTGTTCTCTTGTTAATTGAATTATTTTGGGGGATAAATCATTTTCTTCTGTGATTAATTCAGTTTTATCTAATGGAAAATGTGTACAGGCTTTTTGCATTTCAACACTTTCACTAAATTGATCAAAAAAATCCCAAAAGCTTTTAGCTTGGCAATGAATATCAGCAGAATATCCTAATGCAGTATGTGTATGACAGATGTTTAAGACACAGACAAACACAACGAAATAAAATACTTTTTTTAAGTTATTTTTGAGCATGGATGTCTCCAAAAAGAACTTATTATTCGAAAAAGCTTTCTTAGTAGCAACTCACTTTTTGTTCAAATATTGACCAATTGTTACTTATTGCTTTTAGGCTTGAAGGCTTTATCTCAAAATTTCTTTATGATGCTTTTTTATATTTTATGTAAGTACTAGAGCAAACTATTTTATGAATATGACCATCGAAGATATTAAAGTAATTTATGATCAGCCATTTTTTGATCTGATGATGCAGGCCCAAAACACATTACGTAAAAATTTTGCTCCTAATAGCATTCATCTTTCCACTTTATTAAATATTAAAATGGGCACATGTCCTGAAAATTGTGGATATTGCTCTCAATCTGTTCACTATGCTAGTAATATTGATCCCTATAAATTTCTTTCTAAAACCGAGATTTTAGAAAAAGCGAAAATAGCGAAAGAAAATGGTGCCACACGTTTTTGTCTTGCGGCTGCTTGGAGAGGCCCAACAAATGGTCAAATTGATGTATTAAGCGATATTATTTCTGAAATAAAGCAAATGGGCTTAGACAGCTGTGTTTCTTTAGGTTTATTAAAAGAAGGGCAAGCAAAAAAATTAAAATCTGCTGGTCTCGACTATTATAATCACAATTTAAATACCTCAAAAGATCATTACAAAAATATTGCCACCACGCATACTTTCGAAGATAGGTTAGCAACCATTAAACAAGTTCAAGAGGCAGACATTAACTTATGTTGCGGTGGTATTTTGAATATGGGCGAAACAGAAATCGATCGTATCGATATGCTGCACACCCTCACACAACTACCGGTTCCGCCCAAAAGTGTGTCCATTAATATATTAACCCCTATGCCAGGCACCCCTTTAGAAAATCAACCTAAAATTGACTTACTAGAAGCGGCAAGGTTAATTGCCACCGCAAGAATTTTATTTCCGACTTCTTTTGTTAGACTCAGTGGTGGTCGAGACAAATTAAATCAGATAGAACAAACAATTTGTCACCTGGCGGGTGTCAATTCTATCCATTTTGGCAGTGAGTATTTATTAACCGAATATACTGCACTGCCCTCCGCTGAAGCGGATCTGGATTTTTTCAAAAAATTAGGCCTCACGCCACGTTCAGAAAAAGCATGTGAGCAAAAATGTTAATTCATGTTAATTAGCACCGTTTTTTCTCTGGTAAAATGTTCTATCATGGCATTGGAAGAGGCTTCTTTTCCAATGCCTGAATGCTTAAACCCTCCAAATGGCATAGATGGCCTAAACACTTGATATTGATTTACCTGCACAAAACCTGCTTCGAGTTGATGCACTGCCTGCAAAGCTTGAGAAATGTCTTTGGTAAAAATACCTGCAGCTAGCCCAAATTCTGTGTCATTGGCTATGTTAATCGCGTCATGAAAATTATCCCATTCAATAATGGTTGTGACTGGACCAAAAATCTCCTTTTGACAAAGCACATGGCTATTTTTAATCCCTGTAATTAAGCAAGGCCTTAAAAACAAGCCTTTTTTTAAATATTCTTCTTCGGGTAAATGACTTGCATAATGCATTGTCAGTGTCGGGTCTGATTCTGCCAAAGATAAAAATGACTGCACTTTGTCAAATTGACGTTGCGAAATAATGGTGCCAATATCTGTTGCTTCATCTAAAGGATCACCTATTTTAAGCTGATTCAATTTTGCTACAACACTTTCAACAAGTTGTTTCGCTATTTTTTTATGCACCAATATTCTACTGGCTGCTGTGCAACTTTGCCCTTGTCGAGTAAACCGCATACCTTCTATGATTCGAGTGGCTGTTTTGTCAATATCTGCGTCCTCACAAATAATAAGAGGGCTTTTGCCGCCTAATTCTAAGGTCACCGGTATAATTTTATTCGCCGCTGTTTGATAAACAGAACGGCCACTTTCTACCGAACCTGTAAAAGTCACTTTTTTAATATCAGGATGATTCACCAATGCTTGACCTGTGCTGCCATCTCCTGTCACCACATTTAATACGCCTACTGGTAAAATAGTGTTCATTAGCTCTACTGCTTTTAAAACACAAAAACTCGCTTCAGGAGAAGGTTTAAGTACCACCGTATTACCTGCCACTAGAGCAGGGGCTATTTTTGTTGCCATTAACATCAAGGGTACATTCCAAGGAATAATAGCGCCTACTACCCCTAATGGTTCTCTGAGAGTCAGCGTTAAAATATTAGGATCATAAGGAATCGTTTCACCTTTGATTTCTAACGCTAAACCCGCATAATATTGAAAAATATCCGAAACCAAATTTGCTTCTACTATGCTTTCTGTTTTGAGTGCCTTACCCGTTTCTAAAGACATAATTTGAGCGAGTAGTGATGCATTTTCTGAAAGAAGCTGCGCACATTTTTGTATTAACTGCCCTCTTTTACTAGCAGGCATTTTTGCCCAAGCAACTTGAGTAACCTTAGCAACATCAGTGGCAGCACTGATTTCTTTGATTGTACATATAGCGAGTATGCCAATGCTCATTAATGATGCTGGATTTATAACAGAATAATGCTGATTCGTTGCGGTTTTGATTAATTGGCCATTCACTATTATTTTGCTAGATAAACTTTCAATGGTCTGAATTAATTCAGTTGCTATTATTGGTAAACTCATTACTCACACCTTTTTATTTTTTCTAAATAGTCTATAAGATCTCATCGTGACATATGTCTCAAAAGAACGCTAGACGGTTTAAATCTATCGTGCCATAATTTCAGGGTCTATTATTTATGTATCAATCACAAAACAAGTTGACTCTCATGAAAAAAATCGTCGTTGTTTGAAAATAAGCCAGTTAACTTCTTCCAGTTTTAATATACTGGATGGATTTCCTTTGCTTATTTTTACAATTTGAGGATTTTTATGAAATCGACATTACTACCGCCTATTTGGCTTATCGTCCTGTTAGCAGGGTTATCTCAACTATCAGAGACGGCTTATAGCCCTTCATTACCTGAGATTGCACATTCTTTGCAGACCTCCGATACTATGGTTGAATATACGCTGACTATTTATTTACTTGCCTTTGGTATCGGAACGCTTTTTTGGGGAAAATTATCTGACAAAATCGGTCGGAAAAAAGGCGTCATTTCTGGCTTAATTATTTATGTTATTGGCTGCCTAGGTTGTTATTTGTCTACAAATATCGAAATGCTGATGCTGTCTCGATTTATTCAAGCTTTTGGTGGCAGCATAGGGAGTGTATTAGGACAAGCGATTTGTCGTGATGCTTTTCATGGCCCGCAGTTGGGTAAAGTCTATTCTATTGTCGGAAGTGCACTTGCTCTTTTCCCTGCTATTGGCCCAGTCATCGGCGGGATAATAGCTGAATATTCTAGCTGGACATCTATTTTCTTATTTTTAATTGGCTGTG
>CAYSTH010000048.1:9671-13797 GCA_964433995.1 uncultured Francisellaceae bacterium
ATAATAGCTGAATATTCTAGCTGGACATCTATTTTCTTATTTTTAATTGGCTGTGGTGTGCTGTTAAGCTTTGTTTCAATATTTTTTCTGCCTGAAACACATCTCTCTCATCAGCGCCAAGCCATTAAACTCAGCACTTTATCATTAAAAATGCTACAAGATAAAAAAGTGATGACAATGGGTATGATTGTAGCGGGTGGCAACGGCATTAGTTTTAGCTTTTTTGCTGAAGGATCTTTTTACTTAATCGATCAGCTTGGCATCACACCGATTTTATATGGGTTAAGTTTTTGTGCTATTGCACTATCTATGTTAATAGCGGGCATTGTGTCAAAAAAACTACATGCCTACTTAAGTAGTGAAATGATATTAAATTATGGCATGAAAACAATCTTAGTTGGCTCTCTTGTCTTTTCATTATGTTTATTCGCCATTTCTTTTGTCTCATCTGCTATTTTTGTATTTATCAGCATATTTTGCATGATGATCATTATGGCCGGTGTGTGTATTACGACTGCAAATGCACTTGCCATAGCATTAGTCGACTATAAAGCCTATACAGGTTCGGCCTCTTCTTTATTTGGCTTTTTTTATTATTGCTTAATTTCTTTTTTTACATTAGGTATGGCTTGGTTACATAATGATACCCTTTACCCTATGCCTTTGTATTTTTTAGCCATTAGCCTCTTCATGATAAGCGTTTATCAATTTTTTTATTCAGATCGTCATGTTATTTTAAAAAAATAAGGAAACACATATGGGTATGCTAATTAATGGTGTATGGGAAAAGGGCACAATTGCGCCTCATGACAAAAAAGGCGTATTTGTTCGATTAGATTCTACTTTTAGAAACAGAGTCACTGAACCTGAAGCAGGAAGATATCATCTTTATGTTTCTTATGCTTGTCCCTGGGCTCATCGGACTTTGATTTTTTTAACTCTAAAAGGATTGGAAAATGCCATTTCTTTTTCTGCTGTTGAGCCCTTAATGTTAGAAATGGGATGGGCATTTGGCAAAAAGGGTTCTGTCACGGCAGATCCTCTGTATAATTTAAATTACTTACATCAAATTTATCAAAAATCCGACGAAAAATGCACATCTAAAGTGACTGTGCCTGTATTATGGGATAAAAAAAATCAGACTATCGTCAATAATGAATCTTCTGAAATCATTAGAATACTTAATTCAGATTTTAGTGACTTTTGTCAAAAAAAATATGATTTTTATCCTATAGAGTTACAACCTCAAATAAATGAAATCAACGATTTTGTTTATGATAAAATTAATAATGGTGTTTATAAATGTGGCTTTGCTTCCTCTCAAGAAGCATATGATATGGCTTATGATAATTTATTTGATGCATTAGATAAAATTGAAGTACTTTTAAGCAAACAACGCTATCTCGTTGGTGAAAAAATCACCGAGGCAGACTGGCGGTTATTTACCACTTTAATCCGATTTGACGTAGTTTATGTCAGTCATTTTAAGTGTAATAAAAAATGCTTGCGTGAATACCCTAACCTATTTAATTACCTTAAGGCCTTGTATCAAATGCCAGGCATTAAACAAACGGTTGATTTTAAGCATATCAAAACTCACTATTTCACTAGCCATTTATTTATTAATCCCACCGGCATTATTCCTAAAGGGCCTGAAATAGACTTCGATGCACCTCATAATCGAGAATAGCTATATAGAATAGTGATGCTTTGTTTTTTTACAATCAAAGCATCCTGAATGACACTTAGACTTTCCAAAATAACAACATAAAACGTTTAATTACACTTTTATTATTTAACAAAATGTTGATTTGACAACAGTTGCCCCATCAACTAATATAATGATAAGTTTAAAAAAGGCACATAGCATGGCAAGTGGCAACAATACGCTAAAAAGTCATATTGGTTATTGGCTTAACCGATTACGTACTGAAGTACACCATCGTTTTGAGGAACAATTATCTAAACACGATATCAGCATCGCTGCGTGGTGTATTCTAGTGACAATATACGATAAAAAACAAAGCGCCATTAATCAATTGGCAAATTATATTCAAGTGGATAAAGCCAGTATATCTCGGTTGGTTGACAAATTAGTTACTAAAAATCTGCTTATCCATAAACAAGGGAAAGACCGACGTTCGGGAATAATTGAATTAACAGAATCAGGAAAAGCACTGGTTCCAAAATTAATAAAAGAAGCAGAAGAAAATGAACTCGTTTTTTTCAAACATTTAACAGAAAAAGACAAATCTGACTTAAAACGAATTTTAACGAAAACATTGGCGAATCTACCCGGGGTAACCCTGGAAGGTTGGTTAAGTACAGACAAATAACAGAAGGTAAATTATGAACGCCATCAATCAAATACAAGCTATTCTTACTCAATCTAAAGAGGAGCGTTGGCCATACCCTAAAACATTTAATACATTAAGAGATGCGGGTGTTAATGCCTATCATGTTACCTTTAATGCTTCTTTTGAAGCCTTCTACGAAGGCTCATTTGGGCGTTTAGAGGAAAAAGCACTCCCTGGCTATTCTTCACCTAAAATTAATGCTATTTTTTCAGATATAGGGATTAAAGAATCTATTCAAAAACATATACGAGAAAAAACACCCTACCTATCTTGGTTAAATGAAGCTGCCTCCCAGGGTGTTGCTAGTTATATTGTGAATATGTCAAATCGAACAGTCACCTATTTCAATTTAGATAAAACTAAACAATATATAGAACATGTACCAGAATGGCCTTTTTAATAAAATAAAAAATGGCAGAAACTCTGCCATTTTTTATTTTACATTTTTTTAACAAATTCAGATTTCAACATCATAGGCCCAATGCCTTCAATTTTGCAATCGATATTGTGATCGCCCTCAACAAGGCGTGAAATTTTCACTTTTGTGCCTATTTTTGCAGTGGAAGAAGATCCTTTTACTTTTAAATCTTTAATCAAAGTAACATAATCCCCTTCTTGTAATAGATTGCCATTAGCATCTTTTACAATCAAAGCATCTGCATCTACAGATGCATTATTAGGATCCCATTCATGCCCACATTCTGGGCAAACATAATGCGCTCTGTCTTCATAAACATAGGTAGATTGACATTTAGGACAAGGAGGAAATTCTTTATTTTCACTCATTTAGACTTAATACCTTATTATTTAACAAAAAAACGATTCTAAAAAAACAAATTTGAATTCATACCTAGTATTTATTTTACTGAATCATACAAAATAACAATATTCTAAATTTTAACAGAATTGTAACGTCTATTTAGATCTTCAACAAGTCAAAAGTTGTCTAAATAATATATAATAGAATATATATTATCTCTTATAATTTTTGAAAATATATTGAAAAAATCATGCGTAAGTTAATAGAATTGCTCCCCGTTAGTTATGCTCTTAAACAATCGTTTAAAAAAAAATACGGTTTATCTACTTTTAAAAGTGATATTGCCGCTGCACTCATTGTTTCTTTAGTGGCTTTACCACTTGCGATGGCTCTTGCTATTGCTGTTGGCCTTCCCCCGCAACATGGTCTTTATACTGCTATTGTGGCTGGCATGATTGTGCCTTTATTAGGTGGTTCATTATTTCAAATAAGTGGCCCCACTGCGGCATTTGTCGTGGTAATTGCTCCTATTATTACCGAGCATGGACTTCGTGGCTTAGTCTTGTCTACCTTCTTAGCTGGATTTTTATTAATTCTACTTGGAATGGCTAAACTTGGACGTTATATCAAATATGTTCCTTATTCTGTCACAACGGGATTTACTTCTGGTATTGCCGTCGTCATTGGCACACTAGCCTTAAATGACTTTCTCGGTTTGCATATTGATGCATTACAAGGGGACTATTTACATAAAATTACATTAATTTTTCAACACTTCCCTTCATTATCTTGGCCTGAAGCATTCGTTGGTATCATCTCTTTAATCATCATGATCTCATCAGGTCAAATTTTTCCTAAGATACCTTCTCCCCTTCTTGGCATCATAGGGGGCACATTGCTTTGCTTTTTACTAACAAAAAATGGATTGGAAGTTGAAACAATTGGCTCCCGCTTCAGCTATTTACTGCCAAATGGTACAATCGGGCATGGCATCCCGTCGTTTCCACCT
>CAYSTH010000049.1:0-13733 GCA_964433995.1 uncultured Francisellaceae bacterium
GAAGATGATGCTGATAGTTCTGAGAGGCCTGTCAAGAAAAGAAAATAAGCATTATCCCCACAATCGAGCAGCTTCTATGGCTAGTCCTTTGCCGACACTGCCATAGATATCACCTGTCACAAATTGTGAATGGGTGAAAATATTTTTTATCATATGATACACAGCCGGAATTTGTGTGGTGCCACCTGTTAAAAACACCGAATCGATTTGATGAGTCTGAACACCTGCTGTAGCTAACGTATTATGTATAGTCGTTTGTAAGTTATCTGTTAAATGCTGAGAGTAAGATTCAAAATCTTTTCGTGAAATCAAGACGTGTAAATCATGCTCTACTTTTGAGATATCTATTTTATCTTCTAGAACCGTACTTAATTTTATTTTAGCGTTTTCAGCAGCTTGTAATAAATAATGTCCCAAATGTTTTTGTAATACTGTAATGGCACGTTTAATTAATGGTTTTTGTTCTGAAGCTAGATATAATTTTTTAACGTTATTAATGCTTTGAGTGGTATATAAATGATTTAATAAATGCCATGAGGTAAGATCATAATAAAGTGATACAGGTACTTCAAGTCTAGCACCGTTTACCCCTAACATGTGACTGCCTTTACCTAGCAATGGCATAATGGCACCTAAACTTAAATCTTTATCGAAATTTGTGCCGCCAATATGTATGCCGCAATTGGCCAAAATATCTGACTGTCGATGAAGAGAGTGGTTTTTGTTATTAAGTTTAATTACCGTAAAATCAGACGTACCTCCACCTAAGTCTATGATTAAAGCAAGCTGTTCGTCTTGAATGGTGCTTTCATAATCTAGAGCGGCGGCGATGGGTTCGTATTGAAAATGAACCTCTTTAAAGCCTTGCTCTTTCATGATAAGCGCCATAGTATCTTGTGCTAGCTTATCTCTTGCATCATTCGTATCGTGGTAACGAACAGGTCGGCCTAACATCACTTGAGTAAGCTCGGCATTAAGTTGTTGCTCTGCTGTGTCTTTTATATGTTTAACAACTAATCCTATGATGCCTTTATAGGTTATCCATTTACCACATACGGCAATTTTTTCATTCATTAAGGCAGAGCCCAAAATGCTTTTTAAAGACAACATCAATCGACCTTTGCTGCCTTCTAAGTAACGGTTTATGCCGTATTGTCCGATAAAATGTTGTTTTATTTCCGAATCAAAAAAAATAGCCGATTTAAGAATAGGAGATTGATCATCGAGCGCAACGAGTGATGTTTGTGCATGATGAGAAATGGCCAGGGTGGAGTTACTGGTACCAAAATCTAAACCACAGTGTGACATTTTGTAGACCTTAATTACATCCAAGAGGTTGATTAACTGACTTTTGTTATATCTTCAAAAACAAAAATAACTTAAAAATAAATTATTTGTCGGTTAGAATCAGCAGTAAAAATAATGATAAATAAAGGAAGCCATATGTTAAAAATAACACAGCATAACTTATTAATAAATCGCTTTATTTATTATGGCTTATGCTTGCTTTTTTCAACTGGCTGTTCCACCTTTCATCAAGATTTAAGTGTCGAGCCTATTAATTTAGCCGATGGCGTCGAATATAGGGTAGATTCTTATTTAGGTCAAAAAATATTTGTGACTAAAATCGATCCGGAGAAAGCGAAAATTTCTTTAGTGAAAGCAGTTGAGCCTCTTGAAAAAACGAGCATAATTGCTGCTCGAGAACAAGCAATTGTTGCTATAAATGCAGGTTATTTTTATGAAAATGGTGCACCAGCTGGCGCATTTAGAATAAATGATAATTGGATTCAAAAACCTAAAAAAAACAGAGGGGCGGTGGGTTGGAGCGATTTAGCCGATACTTTTTACTTTGATAGATTGCAACAAAATGATGATGGTAAAATTGTTTCTGAATATCATAAAAATGATTGGTGGGAAAAACAATCTTATGTTGTCGGTGGAGCACCTTTATTAATTCAAAATGGCGAAGCTGTTTTACCCGAACCTGAAAAAGTACTCGATTCTTTTTTAACAAGACGATACGCTCGTACAGCCATATGTATGGATAATGATCAAAAAGTATTGCTTTTTGTTATTGAGGGAGGAGATAGTTTTAGTTGGTCTTTAGGCTTTAGAAATGGAATGAATATAAGTGAATTAACAGCATATTTAAAAACACAACATTGTGTGAATGCTTTAAATTTAGATGGTGGAAAATCTTCTGTTATGGTTGTAGAAGGAAAAGCAGTTAATTCGCAACCACATTTCTTCGATGAAAGAAAAGTGTCCGATGTCATAACAGTCTCTAAAAAATAAAATTTTTATGCTAATAAATATGTTAGAAAAATGATTTTAAAAACTTTATGACAAATAAAAATATTTTGTTAAAATCATGAATGTTTCAAATAATAAAGGAGAAAAACATGAAACTGATTTCAACACCACAGCAACTGACACAGATATCAGCCGGCACATTCTTTGGTGGGTTACAAAACACAATTTTTTCTATTGTTGGTGCAGGAATCGGTGCAGCTTACTTAAAACCAATGGTGCCAGCCCCTTATAAAGCATTTGGTGGATTAATTGGTGGGGCAGTCGGAGGCGTTGCGGGGTATGCTGTTTCATCTGCAGTGCAATTTTTTGAAGCAAATGCCTACTCAATAGTAGATTCGACCTTCAATAAAAAATCCTAAAAATTTTTATTTTAAAGCATCATAATAATAAATTATGATGCTTTGACAAATTAAAATTTAGCGGATAGACTTATCCTTTCTACGTTAAAAAGGATGTTTAAAATGAGCTACGATTCAAAAAAAGAAGAACTCATTCATTTGCTACAGATAGATCAAAAAAATAACCATTCTGTAAACTCTAAAAAAAGCCCCTTACTTGTTAAAGCAATATTAGAATCAGTTTCTGCAGGATGCGGCCCCTTTGCGGCATTTCCTCAATCAACCTTTTTAAAAACGTGCAAGCCATTTGAATTTTAGGGCATATTTTTAATGCCATTAACGCATCTAGAAGTAATACTGAAAACGGCTAGTCGATGTAATATAAATTGCCATTATTGTTATTACTTTTACGGTGCAGATAAAAGTTGGGAATCAAAACCAAAAAGAATAAGTCAAACCCTGGTCGATGATTCTATTTTATTTTTAAAAAATGCAATTAAAACAACAGGTATTGAGCATATTCAAATCGATTTTCATGGTGGAGAGCCTTTATTACAAGGCAAATCACAATTTGCACTTACTTGTGAAAAATTAATTAATGAATTAAACCCCCTTTGTAACCTTAATTTAGTCTTGCAAACCAATGCTATTTTAATAGATGAAGAGTGGATAGATTTATTTGAAAAATATCATGTTTCGCCGTCTGTTAGTCTAGATGGCCCTCAAACAATAAATGATATTTCAAGATTGGATCATAGTGGAAAAGGAACACATGATCGTGTTGTAAAAGGTATACGACTACTACAAAAAGCTGTCGAGCAACAAAGGATAGCGCCATTTGGGCTCTTATGTGTGATTAATCCTAGCGTATCAGGACGAACAGTATACCGTTATTTTGCAGATAAACTTAACATTAAATTTTTTGATTTTTTGTTACCAAATTATGATTATGATTCACTCTCTAAGGCTAATATAGAAAATGTAGGCCATTATTTGCTTGAAGCTTTTGATGAATGGATTCAAGACGATAATCCTGATATTACAATTAGATTATTTCGCTCTTTTTTTTCAAAACTGAAAGGACAAGATTCGTGCTTGTTTCCCACTAATTTTGATGCCAGACAAAGCATCGCTATGACCATAGACACCGATGGTGCATTGGTAGGAGATGATTCTCTCAGAGTCAACATGGCCTGGCATCATTATCCAGAGATGAATATTCATTCTACTTCTTTTAGTGAGTTTTTAAACAATGAATCACAATGGCATCAGCAGAATATATTTTTGCCTGATGGTTGTAAAAAATGTCTTTGGGAAAATATTTGCGGTGGTGGTGAATTTGAAAATCGTTATTCAAGCCAAAATGGTTACAATAATCCCTCTATCTATTGCGAAACACTAAAAAAGATTTATTTAAAGCTAACTTCTTTTTTAATTGAAAATGGCGTAAGTATAGATAAAATAACCCAATCTTTAGAACAAGATTGCGTAAGTTAAATAATTTTATATTAAATTATTTTTTAATCATTACCTTAAATCCACCCCAAAACATACGCTTACCATCGAAAGGCATATTTTTAGGATTACATATTTTTTGTACACGTGGATCGCTCATGACTTTTTTATTAATCCGATCGCGTTGTGCACGAGATTTATAAACAATGTAAGAAAAAATAACGACTTCATCTTTTTTTAATTTAACACTTTGTGGAAAAGAAGTGTGTTTTCCAGGTTTAACATCGTCTGCGACACATTCTACATATTCTAATGCACCATATTCCATCCAAATTTTGGAGGCTTTTGTAGCAATTTTTTTATATTCAGGTAATTTTTTCTTTGGAACAGGCACAACAAAACCATCTACATAACGCATAAGAACCTCCAGCGTTTTTAGAATTATATTTGTAATAAAGAGGAGTATAGACTAAATAAAATTATCCCATTATCTGTTTGTAAGTTCAGGTAACTTATGATAGAAATATTAAATTATCGAAAGGAATCTTTTATGAGCAAATCTATTCAGTATGTTTTTTCCTCAGAAAAACAACATCCTATCTTTCAATACATCGATGCGCCCAAAAATCAGCTTGGTGACTTTGATCTTGAAGTTCAAGTATTGGCGATTAGTCTTAATCCTGTCGATTATAAAGTGGGTTCAAACATTAAAAATGCAGGCAGTGCGCCTAAAGTATTAGGGTGGGATGTTGCTGGAAAAATTTTAAAAGTAGGTAACAGAGTAAAAGGTTTTTCTGTAGATGATGAAGTGTATTATGCAGGTGACATTACAAGACCAGGTGGAAATACACAATGTCATCTTGTCGACTCACGTATTGTAGCAAAAAAACCAACTAACCTCAGTTTTATTGAAGCATCAGCGCTTCCATTAACGACCTTAACAGCTTGGGAAGGACTTTTTGACTGTTTGTCTATTAAAATAGAAGATGCAATATCAACAAAAGATAAATCGCTTTTAGTGATAGGTGGAGCCGGTGGTGTTGGTTCAATGGTGACACAACTCGCTAAAAATCTTACCTCTCTGAATGTGATTGTCACCTCTTCGAAAGAAGAATCTTCTCGTTGGTGCAAAAAAATGGGTGCAGACTATGTTATTAATTATAAAAATGATCTAAAAGAAGAGCTCAAAAAAATAGGTGTTGACGGAGTAGATTACATATTTTGTACAAATAGCATCGATGTCTATTTCGATCAGTTTTCACATATTACAAATCCTTTTGGTCGGATTGTTTCTATTGTTGAAATCGAAAAAGCAGTCAATTTAGCTTCGCTAAAATTGAAAAGTATTAGTTTTTCTTGGGAGTTTATGTTTACACGTTCTATGTTTCAAACCTCTGACATGAAAAAACAAGGTGAAATCTTAGCACAAGTCGCAAAGATGATTGAAGATGGCAAAATCAAAACAACGATGAATACCAATCTTGGAGCAATGACACCAGAAAATCTTAAAAAAGGACATGATTTATTGTTGACAGGGAGCACCATTGGAAAAATAGTGTTAGGCGCACTTGAATAAATAAAAAAATTAAGTTTTTAATTCAGTTTTTGTTGTTTTAAAATAATCTAAAACATTAAATAAAAATGGATTAAGCATAATAGAAATAATGGCGCCTGCGAGAATAATGTCTTGATATTCTGGGGATAAAATATTTAATCTTACGCCCAAATCGGCAAGAATAAATGAGAATTCACCAATTTGAGCCAAACTGACTGAAATGGTGAATGCAGTATAAGAGGGGTAACCAAATACCAACATAATTAAATAAGCTGCAATAGATTTACCTAAAACAATAATTAAAACAGTATCCAAAACAAGTAATGGCTGAGTAATAAGAATACTTGGATTAAGCAACATCCCCATTGCCACAAAGAAAAGCACAGCAAAAGCATCACGTAAAGGTAAAGTTTCTTGCGCTGCTTTATGACTGAGCTCAGATTCACTTAAAATCATACCCGCAAAAAACGCGCCGAGTGCGAGCGAAACCCCAAATAATTGGGCCGCACCATAAGCAACACCTAATGCGATTGTTAATAATGCTAATCTAAATAACTCTGCCGATTTTGTTTTTTCCGTGTTGATTAATACCCAAGGAATTAAACGTTTTCCGATAATTAACATCAACACAACAAAGGTAACCACTTTAATTAAAGTAATCGCCAATGCTAGCAGTAATTGACCATTTAAGAAGTTACTTGCCGTTGAATGAGTGGAAGGACCTAGGTTCAGAATATTTGCCATGGCTGGCAAAATAATCAGTATAACAATAACAGCCATGTCTTCGACAATTAACCAAGCAACAGCTATTTGACCTGGTTTAGTTTTCAGTATCTCTCGTTCTTCAAGTGCTCTTAGTAACACGACAGTACTGGCGACAGATAAAGCTAATCCATAAATGATACCAGCAGCTAAAGACCAGTTTGTAAAGTGAGAAAAGCAAACACCTAACAATGTGGCGATTAAAATTTGGCAAACTGCACCTGGAATGGCGATATTTTTAACTCTTAATAAAGACTGCCACGAAAAATGCAAACCTACGCCAAACATAAGCAAAATAACGCCAATTTCTGCTAGTTCTTGAGCAAGTTTGGTATCGGCGATATAGCCGGGTGTTGCAGGACTAATCAGCACACCTGCCAAAAGGTAACCAACAATAGGGGAAAGTTTAAGCTTGTTTGCCAACATACCCAGAATATAAGCAAGCCCAAAACCGATGACTATCATGCTGACCAGAGGCATTGAATGCGGCATTACCTAAAACATCCTTATGATTTTAACTCGTTATATTGGTTTCACTTATTAATAAGATTAGTTCATCTAAGACAAGATAGAGGAAGAATATAAAAAATAGCTTGAATGCTAACAATTAGTTTGTTCTAAGGTGAACTAAATTGATCTTAAACAAGCAAATAATATAGAATCTCTGTTTTTAAATAGGTCTCAGGGACAGGGAAATATGAGATTTTCAACATCTGAGATGAAGCATGCAGCAAATTACATTGCCGATCATTTAGAATATCGTGATTGCAATGATGATGAAGCTTTAATCAAAGCACAAAGAAATATCGCATCAAGAATTTATGAAAGACTCACGCATATTGAAAGACAATTTCCAACTGAAAAAGTTATTAATATTCACAGAAATGATCCGCTTTTTAAGACATTTTTTTCTGAGCTAGAAAAAGAAAATATTTTTTATCCACCTTTCAAGGATTTTAATTTATTTTACGCATTAGGCGTGTTTGCAAAAAATAAAAAATTTGGTTCTCTTGAAAATCATAAGTCAAATCGTGTTGATAAAAAAATGGCACTGATTATTGAAAGTTTAGAAGCCTGCAAGTTGGAGCAGGACGAAGAAGAATGGAGTGACAGCCTCCATTATTCTGAAAATGTATCAGATTATAATGACGATGATGAAAATGATATTTTTGTCCCCAATGCATCCCCCGTTAGGAGTGTCGATTTTGATGAAAATACACAAAATTATTTTAACGAATTAACGAGTTTAACTGAAGGGGTCTATTTAACAGGCGGCAAAACAATTGATTTGGTGACACAACAAAAAAAATCAACCGATCATGATTTTGTTATTGAGCCTGTCGAAGGCATGGAATTAAAAAATGCTGGTTATAAATTAGATATTTTTGATAAGCAAAGAAAAAGTTCCTACAAAAAAGAACCCACACCTGTTGATGTTCGCATGGTTTCTTCAATCGCAACGCATCCTGACAGCTGGATGTTAGCTAATGTTCTAAAACGTGATTTCACAATATGCATGCTTTTAATTGATAGGCACAAAAATGCGTATGATCCCACAGGTTGTGCATTACCCGATATAGAAAAAAAGATACTTCGCTTTTATGATAAAGATGCCAATGCAAGAGTATATAAAGATCCTTGTTGTATTATCCGTGCTATGAAATATATAGAACGTGGGTATGAACCAGATGAAAAAACAGATATTGCATTGAGATTTTTAAATCATTTAGAAAAAAAGCATAAAGAACGAGTATACTCCGCTACGAGAAAACTTTTTAAAAAAAGCTCTCCTGAACAAAAAAATAAATTTATCTGCCTTCTTGATCAATATGGGCAATTAAAAACTTTATTTAATCTAACCATAAATTCAAAAACAGAAGAAACAGTTAAGCAACTAGAGAATTTAGTAAAGAAACATCGAAACTGTCATCGTACACCTAACTTAGGATTTTCAGAATATTTTATGAGTACAACAAAACAGATACCAAACTCTAAAGCAAAAGCTGAAAATGATCAGCTTCAAAAACGTTATTATCAGTTAAAAAAATAAAAAGAGGTAATTAATGCATAACTTAAAGATGGTTGACTGTAAAGAAGTATCAGGTGGCTTAACACCACGGCAAGTTGCATTAGCAAGTGGTCTTGCTTTTGTAGTGGGCGGCATGGCATGTGCGTATGTTGCTGGGGCACTTGGACCGTTGGCAACAGTTATAGGCACGCCTGTTGCAGCAATAGGATTAGGGGTTGCTTGCACCGTGCCAGCGCCAGTTGTTGGCACTATTTGTTGTGGTTTTATAGGCGCTGTTGGCGGTTATTATTTAAGCTCTACTTTTGCCACAGCGGGAGGGTTTGTGATAGGGGGTGCAATATCTGCGGTAGCAACGTATTATCAATTAAATAAGTATTAATATATCTTTCTCCCACAGAAGCATCGTGAATGCCTGCGGGAGACGAAATTTTAAAAACCAAAGCAACTCATTTTTTTGGATTTATTTTTTTTACTATTTAAGGTTGATTGATATTCTAATTCTTCAGAATCCAGGCAGGATTTGCTCATAGCTTCAATACCTACTGGGTTGTTAGTATAAGCGAAATGTATGGGTTTACCCTGAGTATCAGGATCAACTAAATTTTTACGATTAGGCAAGTTAAAATAATCAACAATATCCTCACGGCCGTTATTTTTGGCTATATCAAGAGCTGATGAATTTAAAGCATTTTTAGCATGTATATCAAGGCCAAGGTTAAGCAAATATTCGAGTATATCGAAACTGCCTACATGAGTTGCCATGATAAGCAAATTATTATGAAATACATCAAGAGTGTTTACTGAAGCACCTTCTGTAATTAATTTTTTCATCTCTTCTAACTGGCCATTTTGAGTAGCATATATTAATTTGTTATTAAGATAAATTAGCTTTTCTTTTGAAGATTCCATTTTGTACTGCCTTTTTTTGTTTAAAATTCGTTTTGTGGCTTATTGCTTCTGATGGCTTTTTGTTTACTGTGTAAAGTTTTTTTGTCTAACCTGCGCTGTTTAGACGTGGCAGTAGGGACTGTTTTTTTGCGTTTTTTTGGAAGAATAATGGCTTGTTTTATAATCGCTTGTAAGCGCTGTAGAGCATCTTCTTTATTACGATTTTGAGTGCGATGACGACTAGCTTTAATGATTAATTCACCATCAAGCGTTAGTTTAGATCGAAGTAGGGTCAATAATCTCGTTTTGATTTCTTCTGGTAAAGAAGAACATGTTTGTACGTTAAAGCGTAATTGCACGCCCGTTGAAACTTTATTCACGTTTTGTCCACCAGGGCCCGGTGCACGTATAAAAGTGATTTTAATTTCGTTTAAAGGAATAAAAAGAGTATGTGTAATTTTTAAATGATTCATTTCATTGGTATTATATCTAACTTTTATTGATTTAATCTAGCATTATTTAATTCTTTGAACGCAAACTAAATCAAAAGTAAATCTACATATTAATCTTATTTTTAGGGGGATTTTGGGCTATATGTTGTTCTGCTATGTCAGATTTATGCACACTGTTTCTGATTAAATATCCTCGAAAGGCACTTTGTAAACAAGTGGCTGCCGCATTTTCGTGTTGTTTTACAACGTTTTGATGAAAAAGTTCGGCATGTGATGCGGCTTGCGCTATTAATTGATACATTTCTGCATAAATACTTTGAGCGTCTTTTGCAGTGCTTAGAGGTGTTTTAACATAAAATAAATTTGTTAATTTATCGGTATAATTTAAACATGCTCGAGAATGATCATCAATAGCCGAAGCATAATTTTTGAGCGCTGTAGGTAGATTGTTGATATGTAATTTTAAATTACCGGCTAAATGCAGTGCATTAATTAATCCTAGTAAAAATCCTAAACCAGCCGTTGGGGCCATGCCATGAATAGAATCTCCTAATAAAGCAATACGACCTTTATAACAAGATGAAAAAGGTAATTGGCGCAAAGTAGAGTTAGGAATAATTTGTTGAAGAGGGGTTTCTTGAATTAGTTTTTGAAGATTATCAGGACATTGGGGCATATTCGAGATTAAAGCTTCTATTTCATTTGTCGTAACACTTCTAGATATGCGCTTAGAGAGATCGGTCGCTTGAATTCGATGAGCGGTGAACCAATAGTAGCTGGTAGCATGCTTTTGGTTATCCACCAAATTAGGATAAAGTATGATGCGATAATTGTCTCCACAATAAACATGGCAAGCATTTTGAGGTAACGCTAGCCTAGAGATGTCTTCTTGAGAGGCAATAAACGTACCTCGGTAAGCTCGAATATTAAGAGCAGCAGGCTCAAGATCTGGAAAAATAATGTTTCGCACTTTTGAATAGATACCATCGCAACCTATGACTAAATCAGCAGTGATAGGTAGATTTTTATTTTTAAAGAAAACATGACAGTTTTGTTCGTTTTCTATGATATTTTCGCATTCGTAACCAGTATTAATTTTTATGCCGTAGTTTTGTGCTTTAAGCAGTAACTGATGATAAACTTTTTCTCTTAAAAAGCCGTAAGCTTCTTGACCTTTAGGTTTATCGATATCGACTATGACAGGAGATGTTGATTCACTTAAAAAAATACTTTTTAATTTGGGTAAACAAACACCTGTTTGAGTTAAATCGATGTGAATACCCTTTAAAAGGGAAACCACTTCAGACCAAAATATAATGCCTGTACCTTCTGCACGAGCAGAATCACTTTTTTCATAAATCGCAATATCGTCTGAAGAAAAGCCAAGTTGACATAAAGCAATTGCCAATACTAAGCCGTTCGTACCAGCACCTACAATCACAATTTTAGACATATTCCATTATCCTTTTTTTAAGCCATATTCTAATAGAAATAATATTTTTGTTCAACCGAGCTAACATAACGTTTTTCAGTATTTTTCGAGCTGTTTTGCTTTAGTAATAGCTTTGTTTAGGTTGGCAGCCATTTGCTTAAAAGTCACTATGCCCTGCTTATGCAAAACATCAACAAGAAAGCTGCCTACAATTACACCATCTGCATATAAACTCACTTCTTCAGCTTGTTTAACACTAGAAATACCAAACCCAACAGCAATAGGTGTATTTTGAAAGAAATTTTTTAATTGTTGAACCTCATGTTGTAAAGATTGAGATAAATGACTTTGAACACCCGTGACTGATAAGCGTGAAATATAATAAATAAAGGCTGGATTAAGTTTTTTAATTAATTCATAGCGTTTAGGATCAGTTGTAGGGGAGAGCAATAAAATAATTTCTAAACCTGCTTGTTGCAATTCAATATAAATATCTATTCCTTCTTCTGGCGGTAAATCTACTATTAGTACGCCATTGACTCCCACCTCTAGTGCTTTTTGTTTAAATGCTTCTATGTCATAAGCCATGATAGGATTAAGATAACTAAAAATAATAATAGGGGTTGTACAGCCTTTTTGGTGGACAATACTCACCATATTTAAAATATCATTTAAATGAATATTTTGTTGTAATGCATGGTGTGCTGCAAATTGGTTAATAGGGCCATCCGCAATGGGGTCTGAAAAGGGTACACCTAATTCAATTATATCTGCACCGGCTTCAGATAATGCTAATAATGCTTCAACAGATGTATCTAATGTAGGAAAGCCAGCCATCATAAAGGGAATGAATAAGGGCTTTTTTGTTTTAAACAATGTTGCTATTTTTTTCATTTGTCATCTGCCTGATAATATTGGGTGAATGTTTCAAGATCTTTATCTCCTCTGCCAGATAAACCCACTAATAAAACATATTCTTTGGGTAAAAGAGGAGCTTGTTTAATGACATAAGCTAAAGCATGTGCACTTTCCAGTGCTGGAAGTATTCCTTCAGTCTTGGCAAGCAAAAAGGCTGCATTCAAAGCTTCTTGATCCTTAGCATGTGTATATTGCACTCTACCTAAATCATGTAATGCAGCATGTTCAGGACCCACTCCAGGATAATCTAAGCCAGCCGAAATACTGTGCGTATTGGCTATTTGACCTTGTTCATTTTGTAATATATAGGTTTTGGTGCCTTGTAACACGCCTGGTTTACCTCCAGAAAATCGAGCAGCATGTTCTCCTAATGTCATTGACTTTCCACCAGCTTCTACACCCGTCATTTTTATATTTTTCTCATTTAAAAAATCATAAAATAAACCAATGGCATTGCTGCCGCCACCTACGCAAGCCACTAATTCATTGGGCAGATTGCCTATTTTTTCTACGATTTGTCGTTTGGCTTCTATGCCAATCACTTTTTGAAAATCACGCACAATAGTAGGGTAGGGGTGAGGTCCTAAAGCAGAGCCTAAAACATAATAGGTATTGTGCAGATTACTTACCCAGTTTCGCATGGCCTCAGATGTGGCATCTTTTAATGTGCGGGTACCTGAAGTGACGGCATGCACTTTTGCCCCCAATATATTCATACGCATCACATTAAGATGCTGACGGGCCATATCGACTTCACCCATGTATATATCACAATGCATGCCCATTAGGCTTGCGACAGTTGCAGTGGCGACCCCATGTTGTCCAGCCCCTGTTTCAGCAATTAAACGTGTCTTTCCCATAAATTTTGCCAATAATGCCTGTCCTAATGCATTATTAATTTTATGCGCACCTGTATGAGTTAAATCTTCTCTTTTTAAATAAATTTGAGCCCCCCCTAATTGCTCAGTTAATTGCGAGGCGAAATACAAGGGGGTAGGTCTACCAACATAAGTGTGTAAATAATCTTGTAATATGGTCACAAAAACAGGATCAGATTTTAGTTTTAAATAATTTTCCTCAAGCTCAGCAAGGGGTGCTATGAGGGTTTCAGGCGCAAAGCAGCCACCATATTTTCTAAAATAGCCTTTTTTATGTATTTGATATGGCATGAGATTGTGCTCCGGTTAAAAATTGTTTAAGTAAAATGGGGCTTTTGATGCCAGGAGAATATTCAATACCGCTGGCGACATCAACGGCAAAAGGGTTAACACAATAGATAGATTGTTGAATATTGTCAGGGGTTAACCCACCAGCCAAAATCAATCTATAATTTTGTGCTAATTTTTTAGCTAAATCCCAATTTGCTAATCGACCTGTTCCTCCCAGTAGCAGATCTGAAGAAAGTGGGGCATCAAGCATGAGGCTGTAATATGAACTTAATATTTTATGATTTAATAAACCTAATTCAGTTTCAGAGGTAATATTAAGTGCTAAAATAAATTTATGATTATATTGAGTATTTTCTAGATCAGGTTGATATATTTGGGCATAGTCCAAGCCTATTATTTCTAAGTGTTTCAATATTTCT
>CAYSTH010000050.1:0-13699 GCA_964433995.1 uncultured Francisellaceae bacterium
GGTTGTGACGGCTAATTATGTTACATTAGAAGATAAGTCTAAATTAGAAGAAAAAGTGGTACATGTTGATCCAAAAAATACTTTATTTCATCTGAAAAAAAATAATCGCATTCTAGAGCACAAAACAATAAAATCAGATCTATTTTTTGGCACGCCGCATTCTCAATTTTATGTTACAACGCCTATGCAATGTAGTCTTCTTCCCGAAGAATTACTCGTGCCAGTCAAAATTCATAATGAACAAATTATGGCTTCACAATCAAAAAAAGCTTATAAAAAACGTTAAGATGTCATAAAGCTTACTATTTTTATATTTTCTTGAACTGCTATCTTGATTGGTATAAAGTTTATTTTCAGGCTAAGATGAGATCTCAATGACAAGTCAATTACCCAAAACCCTTTTTCAATTTATATTGTATTTTTTAAAGCCACATCCAATCGCCATGGGTGCTTTAATCGGCTGCACTATTATTTCTGGCACATATGGGACGATTAATTCCTATTTAACGAAGGTGTTGGTTGATTATGTGGCTATTTACGGTAATCAAAATACCGATTTATTCAAAATGTTATTTTTTCCGGCGTTATTTTTTTTATTAAATTATGAAATGCATAATCTCTCTTGGCGAGGGGTGCAGTATGTTAAGCTTAGAACGGGCCCTCAAATTCAAGCACATATTATCAGTAAAATGTTTGCCTATGCCGAAAAAAACTCTTTTCGTTTTTTTCAAGATAATTTTTCGGGAACTATTGCCAGTAATATCACGACCATAGCAGAAAATATTTTTGAAATCATCACCAATATTGCACCATTCTTGATTCGTCAAACAACACAAACGACATTCGCATTGGTTTCAATGTATTTTATTAATCCTATTTTTTGCGCCATTTTTTTCGTTTGGATCGTATTTTTTGTATCAGTGAGTTTGTTTTTTTCTAAAAAAGTCATGATTTTATCCGATGCATTATCAAAAAGTCGTTCGAAATTATCCGGGAAAATAACCGATAGTATTGCCAATGTGAATAATGTTAGGCTCTTTTCAAGAGAAAATTATGAAGTTAATTTCTTAAATCGTTTTTTAGATATCGTGGCAGCTAAATTTCGCAAGCAAGAGTGGTTTTCACTCAAGCTATCTCTGGTGCAAGGGATCTCTATTACGGTGTTAATTGGTATGCTGATTTTTGCATTGATTACACTTAAAACACGTAATTTAGTGACAATAGGAGATTTTGCTTTTATTTTGGGATTAGGCTTATACGTCACCGAAGGCGTTTGGTATTTTATGGAACAAGTGCATCGTTTAAACGATTTGGTTGGCAGTTCAAATCAAAGTCTAAGGATGATTGTGGTTCCTCAAGAAATAATCGATAAACCGCAAGCTAAAAATCTGAATATTCATCAAGGGACGATTGCATTTCAAAATGTGACTTTTCAATATAAAAAAAATAGTCCGTTATTTGAAAATAAATCTGTTATGATTCCTGGCGGTCAGAGAGTTGGGTTAGTAGGGTACTCCGGTAGTGGTAAAACCACTTTTGTGAATCTGATTGTCCGTTTATTTGATGTCTCATCGGGGACGATAAAAATTGATAATCAAAATATTCACGAAGTCACACAAGCCTCTTTGCGCGAAAATATTGGTTTTATTCCTCAAGATCCGGTTTTATTTCATCGTAGCTTAATGGACAATATTCGTTATGGAAAAATCGAAGCCTCAGATGAAGAAGTCGTAGAAGCGGCTATTCAAGCACATGCACACGAGTTTATTACTCTAACACCAGAAGGCTATCAATCTTTAGTGGGAGAACGTGGCGTAAAACTTTCAGGTGGCCAAAGGCAAAGAATTTCTATTGCTAGGGCTATTTTGAAAAATGCCCCTATCTTAATTTTAGACGAGGCAACCAGTGCACTCGATTCAGTTACTGAAGGTTTCATTCAAGATAGTTTAAATAGGTTGATGAAAGATAAAACCGTTATTGTCATTGCACACCGTTTATCCACATTGCTTAAAATGGATAGAATCTTGGTTTTTAATGAAGGTAAAATCATAGAAGATGGCACGCACCAAAATTTAATGGCTAAACAAGGTATGTATTCTACTTTATGGAATAGTCAAGTAGGTGGGTTTTTGTTAGATGAACCTAAAATTGACAGTTAGCCTTTAGATTTTATTTGATTATTTTTAAATCAGGTATTGAAATTTCGTTTTTGAGTTCGTCAATATAAGCTCTCATATGTTTTAGTTTTTTTGTGCTGGCAATATGGCAGATGGCATCACCTTCGTTAATAACAGGTAAATTGGTTAATCCAATAATAATGCCATCAAATGGTGCTGTGACGGGTATCGATGGATTAATTAAAAAAGGATCATGAATAAAATAGACTATCTCGTCTTTTTTAACAGTAAACGATTTTGAAATGTCTTTTACGGGTTCTAATATGCCACTTGCTTGAGCACGCACCCAACGAGAAGTTTGTGTGATCACAGGTTTAAAATCTGTTTTTTTAGTGCCATTTACAGTAGAGATCATCCCTAAATAATTCATGACTTTTTCAATACCGCGAACACCCATACGTATACATAATTCATTGAATCGTAATGCTTCGCCTCCTTCGTAAACCAAAATAGGGATACCTAATTCACTGGCAGCTTGCCTAAGAGATCCATCACGAATTTTAGCATCAATAATAACAGGGGCCTCAAAAGCTTTTGCTAATGGTTTTGCACCAGGCGTCTCTAAATTGACTCTGAGTTGAGGCAAATTGGTTTTGCCTTGTGAACCGGTATGCAAATCGATGCCATACTGACATTTAGAAATAATTTCTTCGGTGATTAAATGTGCCAATCTGGCAGCGAGTGAGCCGTCTTGACTACCAGGAAAAGTACGATTTAAATCGCGTCTATCGGGTAAATATCTCGATTGAATAATAAAACCATAAACATTCACTAATGGAAGCGTAATTAAGGTGCCTTTTAGATTTTTCAGCCATTTTTGTTTGTGTAACCTTCTTACTATCTCAATGCTGTTTAGCTCGTCACCATGTATAGCGCTGGTAACAAACAGCTTAGGCCCTGAGTATTTACCATGAAAAACATGCACAGGTACACTCATTTTTGTTTGAGTGTAGAGGTCGGGTGTAGGCAAAAAAATGGTTTCAGTCGTACCAGGTTCAATAAATTCGCCCGCAATTTCAAAGGGTTTATTTTTTGTTGCCATACGGTGTATTCTCAAGTTTTTATGATTTTTACTAGTCTCCATTAATTATCTATTTCGTCTAAATAGCAAAACAGCTAAATTGGTTATTCTTACAGCTGCATGGCAATACAAAAACGCACAACGTGCATATATTCATATCAACCGTTTTATTATTCAATCTTTGATTCTAGGTCAAAAAAGAGAATTGAATAATATGAACTTATTTTAGCTATTCATCGTCAACATTCTAGTGGTGGGAAAATGGTGCTTAGTGTAATGATTAATGTAACTGAAGAAGAGTTTGAAAGGGCAAAGGCTTTTTTTGACGCCAATCCTGATGAGATAAAATTTCATGGCAAGGGAGAAAAAAATGAAAAAGGACAATCTGAGGGACACAACTTCGTAAAAATTGCAGGGGGAGTTTATGCTCTCAATAACGCCACTCACGTTGTCCATGAGCCGGATGCAGGACTAGGTGCTTTTGGACGGGCAAAACGGGCCGTAAACAGTGATGGAGACTACATTGTTGTCAAAGTAGAAGGTCAAGAATTAAAAGAAAAAATAAGCACAGAAGAAACTAAACGAGTTGATAGTCTGATGCAAGAAACAGGCTATATGCTAGATAGGGTAGAAAGAGAAGTACAACCAGGAGAAAGTGGCAGAGTCAAATCTAGAGAACACTATGATACAAAAACAAAAGTACTAACCGCCTTTGAATATCGTGGAGACAGAGATTTATATCGAGAGACAGTTTTAAGTTCCGATTCGAAAAAACCTCCCAATAACTTAATTTATGCATTACATGCCATGCGGTCTATTGAAGCACTTCACCAGCTTAATATTATTCATAAAGATATTAAAGAAGAAAATTTTGTGTTGAATGGTAAAGGCACTTCTCTTACTGTAATGCCTATTGACTTTGATATGTCACAGAAGATTGCACCAGCCGACATTGCAGTGAATATCCTAAATAAAGATGGCGTTCCCATTTTAATGGGGACACCTGGCTATATCGCACCCGAAATACGGTTTGAAGGAAAATATTCTTATGGATCAGATGTTTTTGCTCTAGGTAGCATGCTTGAAAAAATGGGATTACCCAAAGAAATATATGGCCCAATGAAGGCACCTGAAGCACAAAGAATTTCTTTAGCAGAAGCAATGGCAGCGGTTGCCAAAGAAATGCGCAAGCCAGAATATGCACAAAATCCAGAAGTGATGAATGCCCTTAAACAATATGAAAATTTATCTTTAAATGGTAAGAAAGCACCAGAAATTTTTGAAAAATTAAACCAAGCGAGAAATGAATTAAGTCATGCATTGAATCAGACTGAGGCGGTTAGTAAAACACCATGGGACAGAGATGAAGCTTGGCGAGCTCGTATTGGTGCAGAACTTAAAGAGATTCATCAGGCATTAATGTCTGGGAATGTAGAAAAAACCATTCCTATTTTAGAGCAAGCAACAAAATCGGTTTACCAGCACATCGAAGAGCAAAAAAATAAACCAGTAAAATCGCCTGATAAAGAAACTTCTAATCAAAATACGAGTAAATCACTTGATGATTTAATGGCTGAAATGGATGGAAGTCGTGTGAGCTTTAGTTCAGGATCTTTTGCAAATGATTTTGATCAAATCGAAGGAAAAAATAAAAAGAAAACAAAAGAAAAAAGCAAAGATGAAAGTGCTTTGGATGATATGCTTGCTGAAATGAATGGTACGCCAAAAGCGGAAAGTAAAAAAATTGAAAGCATAGATGATTTATTTAAAGATTTTGAAAGAGCACAGAGTGATTCAAAATCAAATTTTAATTTCCATGAAGCTTTAGAACAGCATGAAGAAAAATTAAATCAAAATCCTGCTGAAAAGGTACAAAAGGTTAAGCTAGAAGCTAAGGAATTGGGTAAGGCTAAGATACAACAAGTGAAGCTTGAAGGAACAGAATTTGCTTCTGCTAAGGCGACTTTTAATGTGACAAAAGTAACGCCAGAAAATCTTGCACCACTAGAAAAGGTTAAAGCGACAAGTGCGCCAGTAGAACAAGCCGCAGTTCCCATTCAAGAAATTATTGTTCCCAGGGATGTAAGGTTAGCATTAATTGAAATGGCTCGTGCTCCTGAACAATTTTTCCAGAATAATGCTGATATGGCAAAATGGCAAGAAATCAAACGTAATATGTTCCCCTCATTAACAGATGCAAACGATTCAAATGTCGTTAAAGCCTTTTTATCTTCACCCATTAAAGTAACTCCCACAGAATTAGAAAAATTAGGTCAATTTTTAGAACCTGTTTATGCACAACAGAAAGCACAACAAGCCCAAAAGAGAGAAAACGATATTGATAGAGAGATTAGAAATTTTGTAGCAGGACTTTCGAATGAAGAGGCAGCAGAATTATTCGATGAATCCAAAGTAAAACAATCAAATCAAACTACTCCTGTACAAAGCGTTAAACTTCAGGCTCAAGAATTAGGTCAGGCTAATCTAAAGATACAGAGAATTAAACACGAAGAAGAACTTGCTTCTGCTAAAGCAACTTTTCAAGAAACAAATATTGTACAACAAAACAATATCGCGACTGAATCAGAAGGTAAAAAACAAAATAACTTTGTCAATTTGAATATCTCAGAAAATAATTTTTCATTTGGTTTCGATAGCACTGTCGAGGGCATTGCTGGTAATGTGATAAATACCCAAAATGCTAAAGTTAAAACAAAGAAAAACTTTAAAAACTCTCTTAAAAATGCCTTAAAATCTCCAGGCAGTAGATTAAGACATTTTGCGATGCCTCAAATTGTTCCTGTCGTAAAGCCTGAGCAAGATCAGTTATTTGTGGATGCTTTTAATAGTGCAAAAGAAAAAGATGGATTTATTACAAGTGGATTAGCGGAAGGAAATAAAATTCCAGTTACTGCAACCATAGGCAAAAAATCACAAATTTTGAATACCTATGAGTTTGTACCAGATGAATTAGCGAAACAACCCGTTCAAGATAGAAAATATATGATTAAATTCAATGGTAACGCAGAGTTTGCAGCAGATAAAATCACTGAATCTGTCAAGGAAGCACAAAAACTGGGGTGTGTGGCCATTGCTTTTGATTATCCAGGCGTCATGAATGATGGTGCTAAGGCCAAAAATACTAAACAGTTAGTAGAAGCAGGTAAAGCTCAAGTTCAACAATTATTAGATCAAGGGGTGCCTGCAAGCAGTATCGTATTAGATGGTCATTCTTTAGGAGGCGCAGTAGCAACATTGGTGGCAGCACATTTTCATAAGCAAACCCCTCCACAGGAAGTATTTTTAATCAATGATCGTTCTTTTAGTAAATTGAGCACCGAAGTAGAAGTGTTGATGACGCAAAAGTATGGTTCAGCCGTCGGAAAAATGGCAGGCGCCGCAATTAAAGCCACAGGCTTAGAAATGAATGCCAAAAAAGCCTATAATAGCATTCCAGATACACACAAAATGCTTGTTTTTGCTGAAAAAGATGTGATGATTCCTTGGCAAAGTTCATTGGCTAAGGCGGTTGCACCACCTAATGATCGAAAAAGAGTGCAATGGGAACAAGCTTTGCGGGATTGTGATCATGATGAAGATATCAGCAATAAAAAAAATGGACTAGGTAAATCGGGAGAGCAATTGCGAGAAGCTTTTTTTAAAAAAGCAGGATTTGAAAAACAAATAGAAATAAGAAATGAAAAAACAGTAAGAGATAAACCAAAAACAGAAACACCTAAAGAAATGAATGCGCTTGATGTACCTCACATAAACCCTGTGACACCAATTAGAAACCTACAAAATCTACGAGAGCCTCGTCTGAACCGTTCTGCTTCGTTAAATGACTTAGATAAAAATACAAACAATCAACCCACTAGACCACGAAGCAATAGCACATAATATCTGATAGTAATAACTTGTGTTATGCTAATAAACAATAGTCTTCAAGGTTATATAACATGCAACTTAATTCAAGTTTTATTTCAAATATCAAAGATCTTTATGGCGAACTAGGTATAACCTGGATGAAAAAATTACCTACAGATATCAATCAACTTTGTGAAAGATATGGCTTAAATTTTATCAAAATAATGCCCAATCTCACCTATCATTTTATAGGCTTGGTTGCAATAGCCGCGACTGGTGAAAAGGCCATTCTTAAAATGGCTCCCACAAACGAAAATATGGATAAAGAAGCACAATGGCTGCAATGTTTTGATAAAGCCGTTCCTAAAGTATTTTGGTATGATGAGGCGCAGTATGCATTGTTAATGGAATATCTTGTTCCAGGCGAGTCTCTAAAGTCACTGGTGAGTGTAGATGATGATAAGGCAACACGTATTATTTGTCGTACGATAAACAGATTACAATCACATCAAAAAAAAACAAATTTACTTCACTTTAAACACTTATCAATGCTAGAAAAAAATTTTTTGATACTAGATGGTCGCATAGAGAAAAAAATGTTATCACAAGCCGTATCTTGGTTTCGAGGCATGACTAGCGAACGCTCCAATGATGTCTTACTTCACGGTGATTTACATCATGATAATATACTTTCGCATGGTGCAGACTGGAAGGTGATAGATCCTCATGGTTACACTGGTGACCCTGTATTTGAAGTAGGTCCAATGATTTATAACCCCAGAGGTGATTATTTTCCTACAGAACGTACGCTTTCTCAAATCATTGAAAGACGGTTAAAAATTATTGCAGAGGAACTTCCCTTTGATGCCCAGCGTATTAAGACCTGGGCTTTTTGTATGACGATGTTGTCTATAGCTTGGACAGTTGAAGATCATGGTTATATTCCTGAATTTGAGCTTAAAGTTGCGCACATTATCAATGATATGTCTGTTTAATTAAGGCATAAAAAAATGAAAATTTCAGTTTTAACTAAAATAAAAGCGTATAGTATCCTTTATTTTTTAAGGTTTTTTGAGTTATGGTCTGTTTTAAATAAAATAAAAAAAACTTATAAACATATACCAACTTATTCTATTTCTAAAGAATATCGTTTATCACAAGAGCCTAAAAATACAGATTTAATTTATGGTGAATTGTCTGTTCTTTCTTTTTTGTATTTGCTGGGCCTTATACCTAAAACTAAAAATGTCAAGATTTATGATTTAGGGTGTGGTGATGGGATATTATTATTGTCAGCAGTATTATTTTATAAAAGGCTAAATGCTGTTGGTATTGAGAAAATTGCCGATTTACAAAAAATTGCGGTCAGTATGAAAAAAGCTTATCAAGCGGATATTAATAAAAATCATGCTAGTCTTGATTTTTTTCAAGATAGTTTTTTAAATAAAGACTTTTTCGATGGTAATATTGTTTATATTAATGGTGCAGCACTCGGAAAAGCAACCTGGGATGTCTTAAACGAAAGGTTAAATAAATTAGCTAAAAATAGCTATTTAATTTCAGTAGAAAATAAATTAAGCAACCCATTCTTTTCTATGATATATAAAGGCATACATTCTGCTAGTTGGGGAAAAGCAAGAGTTTATATTTATCAAAAAAATTAAATTTTAATGTTTGTTTTCAGTGATATTTAAATACCATTCTATTCCTCTCATCAGAATTTCTATAAAAATAAATTTTATAGCATACCAAATAACATAACTTGAGAAAAAAACAAATATGGTGATGCCAAATATGAGTGCTATTATTATTGTGATGATTTTAAACAAGATGTTTTGTTGATGAAGTCGTTTTAATAGTTTTATTAAAACTTTAATAGATCGCTGTTGTTTTAACGTGTTCAATATCTCATTTATTTTATTCACGAATTTAGTTCCATTGATCAGATAAAAACAGGGCTGGTTAAATTATTTTTGATTTTTCAGTACTGAATTTAACTGTGTATAAAGTTTTTTAATGCAAATTAGATTATACTAATGTTATACACACAATGTAAATAACATAAAAAAATCTTCATTGTTTTCGTGCTAACCTTTTAATAGCGAAAATAAAAAATAGAAAAACTGGCTAATAAATTTGACTAAAATACAGAGAAATCTGTTCTTTTTATGCTGCATATAAAATTCAAAATATAAAACCTTTATAAATAAAAATCTGAATAAAATAAAATTTTTTGTTGTCCATTAAGTAAGCGAGGTACATGCCATGAATCAAGACATTATTAGTGGTAAATGGAATGAAATCAAAGGAAAAGTGCATCAACAATGGGGGGCAATTACTGATGATGAAATCGCAAAAATGAAAGGCACTCAGGAAGAATTACAGGGGCTTTTACAAAAAAAATATGGCTACCAAAAGGAAGCTGCCCAAGAAGAAATTGATAAATTTGTTCGAAAGAATCGATTTGGTTCAGAATGAACTACTTTAAGAACTTTTTTTTATGTACTGTCAAAATTATGATGCTAACATCATAAGGTAAATTACTTTATGAGATTTTTCTCAAATGAAACGATGTAGCGCCATAATTTTTGATGCAAAACATCAATAATGTAGTAACAATGAGGTGTAATCATGAATCCACATAATAGAAATGATCAAAAAAATCAAGAAAACAGACCTAAAAACCCGGAAACTGCAAATAATCCAACTCGGACATCTAAGCCTATAGATCCTAATATGGATCCCAAAAATAGGCCGCAGATGCGATCAGAGCAAGATCAAAGAAATACGAATAAAAATCCAACCAATAGAACGCCTGAAAACAATAATCCAAATAATCCTAAAAAGCGCTATTAATAATATAATAAATAAAACAACTTTAATCTCATATCAGGTTCTATGTTTTAGAACCTGATATGAGTATTTTTAAATAAATAGAATTTACTTGATGCTCATGATAGCATAGATAATAGCACTTAAAAATATTGATTGTGGTGCTGGAATTTGTGCAAATCCGGAGCGTAAATATAAATGATAAATCCTAAAAAAGTCGTTATTGTTGGTGCAGGGTTTGGTGGCTTAAATGCGGCAAAAGCATTGGCAAACAGCCCCGAATTTGAAGTATTAATTGTAGATAAAACCAATCACCATTTATTTCAACCATTGCTTTATCAAGTGGCAACTGCTGCATTGTCACCCGGCGACATTGCCATGCCTATTCGAGAAATATTCAGAAATAATGAAAATATTAAAATTATTATGGCCGCTGTTACGAAAATAAACAGACAAAATAAAGAAATTATATTAGATGATGCTCAAGTCATACCATATGATTATTTAATTGTTTCGCCAGGTTCTAGACATGCTTATTTTGGTAAGCCAGAATGGGAAAAACATGCACCAGGTTTAAAAACACTCGATGATGCCTTACATATTCGAGAATGGATATTAACGTCTTTTGAGCTAGCTGAAAAACAGCAAAATCAGCATATTATCGACAGTTTGTTAACTTTTGTGGTAATAGGCGCAGGCCCTACAGGCGTAGAAATGGCGGGAGCCATTTCAGAAATAGCACACCAGAGCCTAAGAAAAAATTTTCGAGCGATTGATCCTGGCAAAACTAAAATTTATCTTATTGAAGGAAGTCATCAAATTTTAAATGGTTATCCACAAAAATTAGCCAATTATGCACAAAGAGATTTAGAAAAAAAACGAGTCACTGTTTTATTAAATACCCGAGTAGATAATGTCCTTGAAGAAGGTGTTCATATTGGTAAAGAATTGATTCGAGCACATAATATTATTTGGGCAGCAGGTAATGCGGCTTCCCCTTTATTACAAACACTGAATGCCACTTATGATAAGCAAGGTAGAGTGTTGGTTGAAGCCGATTTAAGTCTTAAAAGCGATCCTGATGTTTTTATTATAGGTGATGCTTGTTGTTATCAAGAAAAAGATAAAGTGTTGCCTGCTATTGCCCCTGTTGCTGTTCAACAAGGCAAATTTGTAGGCAAACTTATCCGTAAAAAATTAAAAGGTTATTCACGGCCTACTTTTCACTACGTAGATAGAGGCATGATGGCCAATATTGGTAAATTTGATGCGCTGGTTTTATCAGGACCACTTCAATCCACAGGCTTATTTGCTTGGCTTGCGTGGTGTTTTGTGCATATTTATTTTCTGATTGGTTTTAGAACAAAATTGTTTGTGTTCATTCAATGGGTATTTTACTTTTTCAGAGGACAAAGAAATGTTCGATTAATAGAGCAGAGTATTAAAAAGCCAAATAACTAAAAATTTATCTGGCTTTTTAATTGTATTCGAATGATTATGTGAACTAAGGCAGAGGAATACCACCATTTCTAACATATTCAAGAGCAATCGCATCGCTTGAAAATTCAATTGGTAATGTTCTTGTTAAAGCAGTGACAGCTGTTGTGACATCAAAACCAGGCTGTCCACGACCTGCTGCAATCATTAATTTTATATTGATAGCCGTTATCTGTGGTGTAGCAGGGCCAGGAACAATTTCACCACCAGATACAAAAGCTGTATCAATGAGTTTTAGTGATTTCATAAACGCTCTCCTTGTTATTTCCTTACAGAAAAACCTGTAAGTGATTTTGATATTAATGTATTTTGAAATACAAAATAACTGTTTATTAAATCAGGGGTTATATTCGTTTCATACCAAGTGGAATTTTGAATTTGTCTGGAATAATCGATATTTCTGTTTGTTGAATGTTATGCTGATTTTGATGTGCGCGTTTTAAATTATGCAGCAGTACTGCTTGCTTGTTGTCATCTAGGGCTTTGCCGCCTTTGTTAGAGGTATTTTCTTTTGCAGGGTAATTTTTTTGTTGATTTAATTCTTTGGTAGCTCTTTTTAAATTAGAAAAAACAACGACATTTTTTTTCAATCCAACTGGCTGCATGATATCATTTTTATCCTCATCATCGTCTGAGTTATCAACCTTTACATTAAAATCATCTTTAGTTTGTGATTTATTTTGATTTTTAGTGGGAGCAAAAAATTGTGAAGAAGCATCGCTAATATAATAGACTGCTTGCATTGCAGAAGACTTTCTTATCTCTTGTGATGTATAATTTGATCCTATCATTTCTAGTAAAGGGTATAAATTAGACATTTGTAGTGCTTTTAAAAGTGCGTCTTTATACCGATCGTGCAATATCGGGTTGCTTTTACTATATTTGTCAATTTGAAGGCGTACATGCTCTAAAAAAGTTTTGAGTTGTTGAACATCTTCAACACTAGTTTGATTTTGGTAAATTTGAGGGTTGTTATTTATGATTCTTGTTAAATCATTATCATTGAAAGTGTAAGCTGTATTGCTGTGTCCCAATGTACGTTGAGAAATCTGTTGGGAAACATATTTGGCTGAATTAAACCCAACACCACCACCAATCCAAAACCCAATGACGCCGACGATAATTTTAGAAACTATGTTACCTATAAAAGGTAGTAATTTAAGCACAGCTTCTTGAAAATAATTACAAATATTGGGTTGTAAGACAAAAAGAACAGCACCTCCTGCGCCTAATAATAATGACACAATCAAACATGCTAAACTGCGGTAGCGTTTATAATCATAATAAATATTCCATGCATTCTTAATGATTTCACGAGGTGTGTTGGTTTGTAAGCAATCTTGTAAAAAAGCGCCTAATGTTTGTAATACGTTCATATATTTTCCCTAATAATTTGAACAACATATTAAAAAATAATTGTAAAAACGAACCAAGTTTGTAAAACTTGGTTCGTTGAAGATTAACTTCTATTATTTAAACTTCTTTGTACTCTCTCATTTGCTTCACCCATTATCATAACGGCTGAAGCCACACGAGCCATTCGAAAAGAACTGCCTTTATAAAAACCTTTTACTCCTTCTTTTTGATAAGTAGATTTAGCCAAATCTAACATCGGTGTCATCGTTTTGACCCGAGTTTGTTGTATGCTTTTTAGTGTGTCCCAAGGTTGTGAAGCTAAAGCACAGATGATGCCTGCACTCAGACCTCCGGTTATTTTAGCCATATACTCTTGCATATAAGGTGCAAATTGATTGGTTAAATAAGGCGCGCCAAAACCAAATCCAACGGTAAATTTAGCATCTCGCATAGCGGTACCAAACATGCCAGTGGTCAGACCTTTATAGCCATGCTCTTGATAAGTATGTTTTAAAGTGTTTATAAAGCCCATTTGGGTGGTTTGTCTTGTCATCGCCAGTTCGGTTGGACCACTCACAATAGATGAAAAAGCACCACCTGCTGCATTATACGAGAGCATATTTAAATCTGAGGGCGGATTTTCATCATTCGGATGTAGCGCAGTTTTTAAACCTTGAGCAGTACCAACTTGTAATGCAGTAATAGGCACCATGGAGACAATATTAGGTAGAAAACCGCGGTATAAAATACGAGGATCTAGCGTAAATTTTTGATTTTTGGGAATATTGTCATTTTGATATCTTGTTTTTAAGCTCCAAAAAGGATGATCAAGAATGACTTCTATCGCCGCAGAAATACCGCCTGCAGCAGAAGCATCTAGTACAGTTTGAGAAAAACTTTTTTTAGGTTGGGCGTTAGGTTGGGTATTAGATTGAGCGTTAGGTTGCCT
>CAYSTH010000051.1:0-13389 GCA_964433995.1 uncultured Francisellaceae bacterium
GCAATAATCACTTCTAGGCCTTTTGATTGAGCCGTTTCAGCATATTGAAATAATTTATCAGGAGTACGATGTGCAGAAACAACTTCAGTTTCAAACAAGATACCCAGTTGCGTTAAAGTATCAGCAGCATGTTTCATGGTTTCCCAATCTGATTGTGAACCCATCACAATACCCACTAAAGGTTTAGACATGTTCAAGTTCTCCCGTTTTTAATTGTTCTATTGAGATGGCATCAAGCGTTGCTTTTTGTAGTCTGTCTAAAACGCTGGCCCATTGGCTGTCTTTTGAAACGATTTTTTCATCTAAAAAGCAAAAAAGATAATCTAGTTTGGCATCATCTAAAGTATGCAGTGTATGATATATTTTTTGGCTAAACACTTCAGGTTTATCAGAAAGCGAATAATATTTTACAGTGCTGTTTGATTGAGCGATTTTATCATGTCCAATTAATGCTATTTTAGAATGTTTGTTTTTAGAAAAAATAGTGGTGAGCATGTTGATCAAATCAGTCGTATTTAAATGTTGATCAGTAATTCTAAAAAATGGCGTAATGGGAGCATAGTGTGAATCTAATACACCGGGAGCACGAATGGCTTCATTATTTTGTTTGGGTTGCTTTTGTAAGGTGGCAATAGGTTGGTTTAAAACCGCAGCAATTTGTTCTTGTGTTACCATACCAGGTCTGAGAATAACAGGTTGCTCACCCGATAGATTTAATATGGTCGATTCTAATCCCACTGAGCAAGACCCGCCATCTAATATGTAGGCTACTTTATGGCCCAATTCTTTTTGTACATGTTCAGGTAAAGTAGGGCTGATGCGACCAAAACGATTGGCAGAAGGTGCAACCACGCCACTTGGCATATTTTTTAATACAGCTAAGGTAAGAGGATGGTTGGGAATACGTATTGCAACCGTATCTTGCCCACCTGTGATAGCACTAGATACCCAATCTGCTTTTTTGATAATAATCGTTAGTGGTCCAGGCCAAAAGTGGTGCGCAAGTTGCTCGATATGTTGTTTAGTTTTAGCTGAAAGATTTTTGCCCCAATCCCAAATTTGAGCAACATCTGCCAAATGAACAATGAGAGGGTGATTATTAGGTCTGCCTTTAGCCGCAAAAACTTGGGCAATGGCTTCGGGCTGACTGGCGTCAGCCGCTAACCCATAGACTGTCTCTGTGGGAATGGCAACGAGTTTGCCCTGCTTAAGCAGGGCAGAGGCAAATTCTACTGAGTTTGTGACCATTTTTTATATGCCGCACGCGAAAAGTCAATATGCTAACATTTTTTTGAATTTGGTTAAAGCCCTATCCATGATCATCGCAAACCCACCATTTCCTAAGACATTTGCGGAGGTAATAACAGGATCAAACAATATATATAGAGCGGTGATAATGGTCGACATTTGACCCGAAAAACCAAGTTGTTGCTCTAAAATGGGTAACATCACAATAATGCCACCACCTGGCACCGCAGCAACCGAAAATTTGGCCAAAACAAAATATAAAGCAAAGACAACATATTGAATGAAAGTAGGTTCTACCATACCAAAGCTTTTTAATACTGCAAAAGCTAAGATAGGAATCGCAAAGCAATCTCCCACTAAGTGTATATTCACTGTAGCTGGGATCACAGATTTAGCTAAATCATGATTTTTAGTGTTGCGCTCAGTGCCTAATATTGTGAGCGGCATACTGGCAGCAGAAGACATGGTGCTGAATCCAGAAATGGCAGCAGCTAACATGTTGCGAACACTAGTCAGCCATTTCGAAAAAACAAAACCGCTGGTGGCAAAATACACTAATAAAACATATCCAAATTGTGCCAGTGCAATGGTCATAAAGATTTTGCCATAATGCTGAACAATTTCGGCCATTAAACCATCATGCGATAATTTGACGGCAAAACCTAAAATAAAGAGCGGCAAGACGTAAATAAAGCCTTTTAAAAATAAATGCACATATTTATCGAGTATACCGGCCAATTTATGACTCAAGTGAGGGCTTTTCATTCCCCCTAAAATACCTAAAAATATCCCAGAAAACATGGCATATTGATTTAAATTGAGCTTAGGTAGACTAAAATTCCATGCGGCATTTAGTGCTCGTGCTTGATCAGGTAAGCTTAAACTAATATCAAATTGATAAACTAACATGCCAACCTGATAGCTGATCAAGGTAGAAAGAAAATTAGAAAGGCAGACAGCTAAAAGTATAAATAAAATCAGTTTAGTGGCCTGTTTTGCAAGTGTGACTGCTGTTTTGAATAACAAACAGAAAATAATCAAAGGCAAAATAAAAATAAGTATTTCTTTAATGGTAGAGCTAAGTGCAAACAAAATAGATTGAATATGCTCAGGGATGGTATGTCCTAAAAAGAAAACTCCCATCAAAATGGCCAGCAAAAATAACGGCATTTTTTTTAGCATAATAACTCCAAAAAATATGACTCTTTAGTTTAAGAGATTAAGTGAAATAAAAGTTAGTTAAAAAAATATTATATTATTCCGGCCTTAGCCGGTCGTGGTAAGCAGAATTGTGGTAGCGAGGCATAATCTTACGTTCATGAATGAAGCATACTATAAGCTTGAAAAGAATCAAACAAGTTGTTTAGCTTATTTAATCTAATTATCATGGGATATAAATTTGAAAGGACTAAATGGTGAGTATGTTTAATTTAAAATGGATAACGGCAATCACGTTGATAGGCTTTAGTTTTAATCATATTGCATTAGGAAAAGCACAAATGAATACAACGAATAATATTGTGAATGCCCCTTCAGTTTATGAACTTAAGCCTCTTCACCATCTTGATGCTATTTTATTTCCTCAAACACCACCTATCACTGAACAGTTTCTTCAAGTGTCAGATTTGCATCAAATTTGGTTCGCAGAATATGGTAACCCCAAGGGTATTCCCATGATAGTGGTACATGGTGGGCCTGGTGCTGGCATTTCACCAAATGAACCACGTTATGCTGATCCTAACAAATATAGAATTATTGTTTTCGATCAAAGAGGGGCAGGACACTCCAAACCTTCTGCAGAGATGCAAGAGAATTCTACACAACATTCTATAGAGGATATGGAAAAAATCCGCGAGCATTTAAAAATAGATAAATGGGTATTATTTGGAGGTTCTTGGGGGAGTACATTATCACTTGCGTATGGCCAAGCTCACCCGGATAGATGTTTGGGATTTGTGTTGAGAGGGGTCTTTTTGGCTTCAGATCAAGCTGCGCAAAATTTATGGGTAGGCATGAGAGATTTGTATCCAGAAGCATGGGATGAAATGATAAGATTTTTGCCCCAGCAAAACAGAAAAAATATCATGCTAAGCTTTTATGATTTGTTGATGAACTCAGATAAAAACATCAGCGTACCTGCTGCAAAAGCATTCATGAAGTTTGATATTATTTGTGCAACGTTACTTGAAGATGATTCATTGCTAACAGAATTAAATGAAGACGATTTTATTTTAAATATTGCCAGAGCATTTGCTTATTATTCAGTCAATCATTTTTTCCTCAAGCCTGGTGAGCTCATTACCAACACACAACAAATAAACCATTTGCCAGCTATTATTGTTCAAGGCCGATACGATGTCATTTGTAGACCTGAAATGGCCTATGAATTACACAAAAATTGGCCAAAATCTAAACTGATTTTTGTTAATGATGCAGGGCATTCTGCTAGAGAACCCGGTATAGCGAAGCAATTGGTTGCTGCAACCAATGAATTGAGCACAATGTTAGAAAAACGGTAAAACTAAAATATGAAAATCATTTTTTTCAGCATGCATGAATTTGAAAAGCCGTATTATCACACTATGCTCAATCAAAGCACCATTTTTTATAATGAAAGCTTAAGTTTAAATACAGTGCATTTGGTTAAAAGGTGTAAAGCAATTAGTTGTTTTACACAAGATGTACTAGATAGAGCAGTATTGACTGAACTTAAAAAGCAAGGTTTAGAGTTTATTGCTTTGAGAACAGCAGGTTTTAATCATGTTGATCTTAAAGCAGCAAAAGAACTCAATATTGTTATTACTCGTGTACCGAAATATTCTCCACATGCGATAGCAGAACATGCTTGTGCGCTTATTTTAGCGCTAAATAGAAAAATACCTAAAGCATATTCGCGTGTCAGAGAAAATAATTTTGATTTAAATGGCCTTAAAGGTTTCGATCTTTATGGTAAAACAGTGGGGGTAATTGGGGTAGGGAATATTGGTTCGGTATTTTGTCAAATCATGAAAGGTTTTGGATGCAAAGTCTTGGCTTACGATCCTATGCAGATTTACGATCAAACCTATGTGTCATTAGAGAAGTTATATGCAGAATCGGACATCATTAGTCTACATTGTCCTTTGAATGATTCGACTAGACATATGATAAATGATAAAGCCATCAACCAAATGAAAACCGGTGTGATGCTCATTAATACAAGTAGAGGAGCAGTGGTTAATACTCAATCGTTAATTCAAGCTCTCAAAAAACAAAAAATTGGCTATTTAGGTTTGGATGTTTATGAGGAAGAAGAGCATTTATTTTTTGCAGATCACTCTCAAGACATTATTTCAGATGATGTATTTTCTAGGTTACAAACCTTTCCAAATGTATTGATTACGGCACATCAAGCTTTTTTTACACATGAAGCATTGAGCAATATTGCTCAAACAACTATCGGCAATTTAAAGGCTTTTGAGCTTAGTACTGGCAATGTAAATGAGGTAAAATATCAAGATAACTAAGATTTGTAGGTAAAAAAATGCAGCACAACGTTCCTGAAATTGATGCACATACAGCAAAAATGTGGCTAGATAACCAAGAAGCTGTATTGGTAGATGTCCGTGAGCTTCATGAGTATGAAGACGCAAGAATTGCGAACACTACCCTGATACCTTTGGGCACGATAACCGCAGATAAGCTGCCTACCCTAAACAATGGCCAAAAAATTATCGTCAATTGTGCCAGAGGGGCTAGAAGTTTTAGAGCTATTCAACTAATAAAATCTGAAAATTCCGAATTACCTTTGTATAATCTTATTGGTGGAATAGTCGAATGGATCCAGCTTGGGTTGCCTGTTATTAGAGGCAAACAATAAAAAGTTTGTTGATTAAATGAATTTGTTGACAGTGTTAAGGATTCACCTTACCATCGTTTATTCTTTAAGATAATTTGTAATTAAATTGATGAATCATTAATCAGGTATGTTAGCTCTGTTTTTAGAAATTACGGTTTTTGTCAAAGCACTTTTTTTAGGGCTTGTGGTTGCAGCACCAGTTGGACCAATTGCTTTGCTTTGCGTGCGTTATACCCTTAATCATAATCTTCGAGCAGGTATTGCGGCAGGTTTTGGCGCAGCTTGTGCCGATGCTATTTATGCAACGCTCGCGGGTTTTGGTGTAGTACTTATTTTTGAATTACTCAAAGATCATAATACCTCTTTAAAATTAGTGGCAGGTGGGTTTTTATTATTTTTAGGTATCCGAGATTTAATTAAGCATCATGCCCCTCAAGAACCCACAATAAAGAAAATGTCCAAATCGGTTGTTTCTATTTTTAGCTCAACATTTTTGCTGACACTGACCAACCCAATGACCATTTTATTATTTCTTTGGGTTTTCTCAACTTTAGGTGCAGTCGATACCAGCGCGCAAGAAACCTGGAGTATTATTTTAGGTATTTTTCTAGGATCATTACTCTGGTGGTTAATTTTGACCTCAATTGTTGGCTATACCAAGAAAAAGATTCCCGATAAGGTGTTAACGATGTTAAATTATGCCTCAGGCCTTATTTTGATTGGTTTAGGGGTTGGCTCAATCGTTTCAGTTCTTTTGTGATAGAATTTAAGGTTTCTAGCCTTGCATCAAAACCGATTCTTGTGCTATAAATTTAATTAGTTTATTAACTGGTAATGTTATGAAGTTTCAAGCTCACTTACTAAATTGGAAAGGCAGACAAGGGTGGCGATGGCAATGCCAACAAGCCCTGTTTTTTTATTCTGCTGCATACCAATTTGGGAGAGAGTACCATGTTTCAGTCCATAGCCGTTTTTAGTCGAATACTCGCTTTAAGCCTTTCTGTTTTTTCTTTTATATTCATCATCTCTGTTCAGGCACAAACTTCTGCCACTAAACCCATGATTAAAGTTGCCATTGCTAACTACGGGCCGCACGCGTCTTTAGAAGATACTATTAAGGGTGTTAAACAAGGTTTAACGGCTTTAGGTTATAGTGAAAATAAAAATATAAAATATGTTATTTCGCACATTAATTTTGATAAGACGTTGCTGCCTCAAATGCTTGCAAAAATAAAGTCAAGTAAGCCAGATGTCGTCGTGAGTTTATCTACGCCGGTGTCTCAGGCGGCTAAACATTATTTTAAAGATATTCCTGTGGTATTTGTAGATGTGACGGAGCCAGTTTCTGCTGGTTTAGTTAATCAAGCGAACTTGACGGGCATTTCAGAAAAACAAGATTTGGCTGGAGTGATAGGGTTTGCTAAAGAAGTCTTGCCTTCCGTTAAAAAAATTGGTTTGTTATATTCTACAGGTGATGATAATGACAAGGCTTTACTTGATTTGTTTAAAAATATCACCGCTAAACAAAATATAGAATTGGTTGCTTTATCGGTCGATCAACCCAGAGATATTTTAGTGAGAATGCAAGCATTTAAATCTAAAAAAGTCGATTTTATCTATGTGGGGACAAGCGGTCCTATACAGCCTTCGCTTCCGATGATTGTCTCTATTGCTAATCAAGCCTCCATTCCTGTGTTCAATGCCGATTGTGATGCAGTTAAGCATCACCAAGCATTTGCTTGTTATGCGGTTTCTTATATTGCTTTAGGTAAGCAAGCAGCGGGTGTCATCGATAAAATTGTGAAAGGTGAATCGCCTAAAAATATTCCTATTTATTATCCTCGTACACAAGATCATGAGGCCTATGTGAGCGAAAAAATGGCGCACAAATTACATATCACGCTTCCTAAAAACAAACCGAATCTGCAGGTTGTGCCTTAATATGTTAAGTTTGCTTAATATTACCAAAATGTATTCGCAAGGTCTTGAAGCACGTCCTGCATTAGATGCCTTAACACTGAAACTCGAAAAGGGTGAATTTATTAGCATTATTGGCAGCAATGGGGCAGGTAAATCATCTTTATTGAAGGCCATTTGTGGAGAACTACCCCTCGATGCGGGCAAAATAGTATTAAACAACCGAGAGTTGAATGGCATGAGCCCACATAAAAGGGCTAAATTCATCAGCCGAGTGTTTCAAGATCCCAGTTTAGGCACTGTTGCCGAAATGACAGTAGCAGATAATTTAGTGCTCAGTTATTTAAGAGGAGACGGCGCAAAATTTAAGGTATCTCCCGATAACCAAATGAAAAATCTATTTCAAGAGCGATTGGCTTTATTGGAAATGGGCTTAGAAAATAGATTAGACCAATTAGTGGGTAGTTTGTCGGGTGGTCAAAGACAAGCTTTAAGTTTAGTGATGGCAACCTTGCATCCGCCGGAGTTATTGTTGTTAGACGAACATTGTTCGGCGCTAGATCCCAAATCGGCGCAAAAAATTATGATGATGACCGATAAAATGGTTAAACAATTGGGGGTGACGACTTTAATGGTAACGCATAATATGCGTGATGCTCTGCATTATGGTTCTAGGTTGATTATGTTACACCAGGGCAAAGTGGTTCACGATTATGATGCCGATCAAAAAACGCGGCTGAATTTAGATATTATTCACGATTTTTTTGAGATTTTATAATATGATCGAATGGACATTATTAAGCGACGTCATTCCAGCGGGCTTTATGCAAAGCCTGATTTTAGCCTATTTAGCTTTAGGTATTCTGATTCCTTTTAGAGCGCTGAATTTTGCCGATTTATCAGCAGAAGGGAGCTACCCTTTTGGAGCATGTTTGTGTGCGGTATTATTAACGCATGGCTATTCGCCATGGGTAGCGCTGTTGATTGCCATAATAGGTGGCATATTGATTGGTTTTTGCACGGCCTTGCTACATATTTATTTAAAAATAAACAGCTTGTTAGCCGGTATTATTTTAGCCACAATGCTATATAGCGTGAATTTGCGCCTCATGGATAAGCCTAATATTCCTTTATTCACAGAGCCGACTATTTTTAGTGCCATTGAGCATAATCAGCAATTAAAAATAGGATTACTGTTTTTATTGTTAACATTGGTGGCAGGGATAATTTATTGGTTTTTCAAAACTGAAAAGGGTTTGAGACTCAGAGCGACAGGATTAAATCCTGTTATGGCACAAGCTCAGGGCATACCACTGAAATTATATATTTTATTAGGCGTGGGTTTAGGGAATGGCTTAAATGCGCTATCTGGTGCTTTAATTGCGCAATCTCAAGGTTTTGCCGAAGTGAATATGGGTATGGGTGTGGTGATTAATGGCTTGGCAGCTGTGATGATTGGTGAAGTCATTTTAGGGTTAAATAAAACCTATAAAATGGTACTGGCGCCAATTTTAGGTGCGATTATTTTTCAGCAGTTACAAGGCATCATCATGACGATGGGATTACAGCCTTCCGATTTTAAATTTGTAACAGGCTTACTGATTATTTTAACCCTGGGTTTGCGTCAAGTAAAATATCCTAAAGCTAATCTAGGGTTTTAAGATATTATTCAGAATTTGTCATGCCAGCGAAGGCTGGCATCCAGGCCTTTATAATCTTTTCAAATTTCTTATACTGGATGCCAGCCTTCGCTGGCATGACAATAAATACAAACCTCAAGTTTTATTAATTTTAACCAATAAATTATGAATAGCCCTATTTTTTATTTATATTTTATATATATAGAGTGGGATGTCGATGCAACACACAGAATATACACTCTTTCAGTTTATAAAAAAAATGGTTCGCCCATTTCCTTTGCAAATTATAGGCATTTCTTTTACTGCATGTTATTGGGCTATTGATTTATCTTTGCAGCCGTATGTTATTAAGCTTATTTTAGACGCAGCAAGTGAACAGCCTACTGTTAAATCCGTTATTATTCCTGTGATTTGGTATATAATTGTTGCTTTTTTGTTTACCTTAAGTTTTAGATTTTATGATTATGTGAGTTTAAAATTTTACCCAACCCTAAGGGCAAATTTAACAGCCTATGCAACCGACAAAGTTTCTAAACAGTCTTATTCTTTTTTTCAAACGCAATTTTCAGGAAGCTTAGCAAATAAAGTAAAAGATCTAAACAGAGGCATAGAAGAAATTATTCAAATATTTTTCGATAGATTTTTGAGTAATTTTTTGGCTTTATTAATTGCTTGTTTAATGTTATTGAGCGTACACCCTGTTTTGTCTTTTGTTTTACTGATGTGGACGGTTTTATTATTAGGGTCGAGTTTTTTATTTACACAGAAAGCCAGAAAATTATCTCATGAATTTTCTCAAGTAAGTAGCCAAACAGTGGGTGCGGTGGTTGATATATTTACCAATATTTTAAACGTCAGATTATTTGCAGCACAAAAATTTGAAAATCAACGATTAAAAACCCAACTAAAAACCAATATTCAAGCAGATACAAAATTAAGAAAATATTTATTCTGGGTCAATTTAGTTCAAGGTTTGAGCACTGCTGTGATGATTGCAGTTTGTTTAATCATTATGACGTATTCATTAGAATCTTATGATATTACAGTAGGGGATTTTGGTTTAGTTTTAACCTTGTTAGTTTCTATTGCGAATACCATTTGGAATTTGGCAGATGAGTTTTCACGCTTTTCAGAAAATTATGGTTTAGTGAGTCAAGCTTTAACAATTATTAATGCTAAACAAGATATTAAAGACTTGCCTAATGCGAGCAATTTAAGGGTAACGCGAGGTGAAATTCGATTTGATTCTATTTACTTTCATCATCGAGAAAAAGGCCCAGAACCTTTATTTAATAACAAATCGATTATTTTAAGCCCAGGTCAAAAAATTGGCTTAGTGGGATACTCCGGTAGTGGTAAAACGACCTTTGTGCAGCTTATCTTAAGATTATTTGATGTGCAGTCGGGTAATATTTATATAGATAATCAGAGTATTGCTCAAGTAACACAAGATAGTTTACATGAAGCAATTGCGATGATTCCTCAAGACCCAACTCTATTTAATCGTAGTTTGAAAGAAAATATTCGTTTTGGCAAACCAAATGCAACAGATGAAGAAATTTTACAAGCAGCCTATAAAGCCCATGCCCATGAATTTATTAGAAGACTACCAGAAGGATACGATACGGTAGTAGGAGAAAGAGGCATTAAAATTTCAGGTGGGCAACGCCAACGCATAGCGATTGCCAGAGCTATTTTAAAAAACGCACCTATTTTAATATTAGATGAAGCAACATCTGCCTTAGATTCAATGACTGAATCTAAAATACAAAAAAGTTTGAATGAGTTGATGCAAGATAAAACAACGCTTGTTATCGCGCATCGATTATCGACTTTATTAAGTATGGACAGAATTTTAGTATTTGAACGTGGTCGAATTATTGAAGATGGTAGACACGAACAGCTATTGGCTATTCCTAACGGTGTGTATAGCAAACTTTGTCGGTTGCATAGGCTGTTAAATGTTATTGAGCGTACACCCTGTTTTGTCTTTTGTTTTACTGATGTGGACGGTTTTATTATTAGGGTCGAGTTTTTTATTTACACAGAAAGCCAGAAAATTATCTCATGAATTTTCTCAAGTAAGTAGCCAAACAGTGGGTGCGGTGGTTGATATATTTACCAATATTTTAAACGTCAGATTATTTGCAGCACAAAAATTTGAAAATCAACGATTAAAAACCCAACTAAAAACCAATATTCAAGCAGATACAAAATTAAGAAAATATTTATTCTGGGTCAATTTAGTTCAAGGTTTGAGCACTGCTGTGATGATTGCAGTTTGTTTAATCATTATGACGTATTCATTAGAATCTTATGATATTACAGTAGGGGATTTTGGTTTAGTTTTAACCTTGTTAGTTTCTATTGCGAATACCATTTGGAATTTGGCAGATGAGTTTTCACGCTTTTCAGAAAATTATGGTTTAGTGAGTCAAGCTTTAACAATTATTAATGCTAAACAAGATATTAAAGACTTGCCTAATGCGAGCAATTTAAGGGTAACGCGAGGTGAAATTCGATTTGATTCTATTTACTTTCATCATCGAGAAAAAGGCCCAGAACCTTTATTTAATAACAAATCGATTATTTTAAGCCCAGGTCAAAAAATTGGCTTAGTGGGATACTCCGGTAGTGGTAAAACGACCTTTGTGCAGCTTATCTTAAGATTATTTGATGTGCAGTCGGGTAATATTTATATAGATAATCAGAGTATTGCTCAAGTAACACAAGATAGTTTACATGAAGCAATTGCGATGATTCCTCAAGACCCAACTCTATTTAATCGTAGTTTGAAAGAAAATATTCGTTTTGGCAAACCAAATGCAACAGATGAAGAAATTTTACAAGCAGCCTATAAAGCCCATGCCCATGAATTTATTAGAAGACTACCAGAAGGATACGATACGGTAGTAGGAGAAAGAGGCATTAAAATTTCAGGTGGGCAACGCCAACGCATAGCGATTGCCAGAGCTATTTTAAAAAACGCACCTATTTTAATATTAGATGAAGCAACATCTGCCTTAGATTCAATGACTGAATCTAAAATACAAAAAAGTTTGAATGAGTTGATGCAAGATAAAACAACGCTTGTTATCGCGCATCGATTATCGACTTTATTAAGTATGGACAGAATTTTAGTATTTGAACGTGGTCGAATTATTGAAGATGGTAGACACGAACAGCTATTGGCTATTCCTAACGGTGTGTATAGCAAACTTTGGGGAGCTCAGGTAGGTGGGTTCTTGCCTGATAAAAAGAAAAAATAAAGTCAGATAGTTTGGAATAATGGAATGTGCTGTAGTTACGATTATTAAAAGGTAATAAAATCAAACCAATTGTTCCAGTTGTGTATTGAATTTTTCTTTTTCAATATTAATGTCAACACCTTGTTCGTTAAGATATTGAACAACAACTGTAAAAAGCATTTTCAAAGCTTCACAATAAATAGAAGGGTTATCAAAATTCGCTTTTTGTGAATAACGAGTGGCGATAGTGCCTCCTGAGCATACTTCTTTCCACTCACAATTTTGACAAGCAGTGGGGAGTGTCATAATTTGTTCTGCTACATAAGAAAATGAGTCATGTTCAATAGTTTCTTTTAAAGAATGTACAGAAGCTGAAAGTGTTGTATTCATAAATTCTGCTCCAGTTGAAAGCAATTCATCGGTAGGACGAATGTCACCATTACTAGAAATAGCAATTACTGGAAGAGTGTCAGTGTGTTTGCCAACACCATATATTCTTGTAGTCTGAGAAAGAAAAAATCCGATAATGGATTTGAAGAACCGAATACTGATTTGAGGATTGTCATCTTGAACCCATTCTTTGAAAAGTTCTTGTAAGTAAAGACCATATACAGCAATGGGATGAGAGGGCGGGTTGTCGTGAGTATGATCAGGTAGGATAAAATCCATAATTTTAAGATGTAAATCATCGACAAAATGGCGATATATTTTTTTAGCAGAATACTCAGGATTAATAACCGTCAGCGTGCCTACTCCATCGCGTTGATTTATTTTGGGATGTTGGATTGCAAAATTTAACTTTGATATAACCTTTTCATAGGTACCAGCACCTTTCTTATCGAGTCGATACTTATCATGATACGATTTTAGGCCATCAATGCTGATTCCTAAACTAACAGAGTATTTGTCAAACAATTCAACCCAGTTTTCATCGATTAACATGCCATTTGTTTGCAATACAAAGTTTAATTGAGCATGAGGAGATATTGTTTTTGTAAAGGTATCACACATTAAATCAAATGCTTGCTTTTTTTGCATTAAAGGTTCACCGCCATGAAAGGCGATAGAAACATGCGAAATTTCTAGATCAATACACCCCTTTTTTATGTATTGCGCGATATCTTTTATTGTAGATTGCGAAATATAAGGAGGATGAAATCGATAATTTTCTAAAGGATCATTAAAAAAATAACAATAGGTGCAACGAATATTACAGCGTTCAACAGTTTTTATGACGATAGAAAGAAATTTCATGGAGAAGATAAGCTCATTAAAATTGGACGATTTTTTGTATAAGTTATGACAGGTAATTCTATTTTTTTTCCAGAAATGCATAACTCCAGAGGTGCTTGAGTATTTGTGATGTGTTCATATGAAAAATTATGAGAAAGGATTTTCTGATTATTTTTTAATCCTAAATTTCTAGTTGGGCCATTAGGGATAAGTCCGACAACACGATTTTCTAATAAGGAATGATATAAATCCAAGCCAAAATCTC
>CAYSTH010000052.1:0-13189 GCA_964433995.1 uncultured Francisellaceae bacterium
AATATTCGAATGCAGATAGTCTGTATGTCGATGTGATCCCCCGTTCTTTTTATCAAAAATTACACATAGACTTACCACTGCTTTTGGGTATTTTTGTGCTTTGTGCTTATGCGCTCATTATTTTATATAGCGCAAGCGGCGAAAGTATGTTTTATGTCAAAAAACAGCTCATTCATTTTGCGATTGGCTTTACTGTCATGATGACCTTGGCTCATATTCCGCCCAGGCATTTTGCTCAATGGGCTCCCGTGTTATACACGGTAGGGCTTTTCTTGGTTTATTTGGTATTGGTGATTGGTACTGTCTCAAAAGGCGCTCAACGTTGGTTAGATTTTAAATTAATTAAATTTCAACCTTCAGAGGTCATGAAATTAGCTGTTCCTTTAATGCTTGCACGTTTTTTAGATCAAAAATTACTGCCTATTGGCTGGAAAGACATGGCCATATCAGGATTAATCATTCTCATCCCTGCTATCCCTATTATTTTGCAGCCCGATTTAGGAACGGGCTTATTAATTATTGCCTGTGGCTTATCCGTGATTTTTTTTGCAGGCATCCCTTTTCGATTTATTTTTCTAATGACCGGCCTGTTTATTGCTAGCTGCCCTGTATTTTGGTTTTTATTACAAGATTATCAAAAAAGCCGCATTCTAATGCTCTTAGAACCTGAGCGAGATCCATTAGGCCGAGGCTATCATATTATTCAATCTAAAATTGCGATTGGATCGGGTGGTATTACTGGCAAAGGTTGGTTGCAAGGTACGCAAGCGCAACTAGATTATCTTCCTGAAAGAACCACCGATTTTATCTTTGGGGTGTTGTCAGAAGAATTCGGTCTAATTGGTATTTTAATCTTAATGGCTATTTATTTAGCGATTGTTTCTAGAGGCTTATATATTGGCACGAGCAGCCAAGATACTTTCTCTAGATTATTGGCTGGAAGTCTTACTTTGACATTTTTTGTCTATGTTTTTATTAACATCGGTATGGTAAGTGGTATTTTGCCTGTGGTAGGCGTACCTTTGCCTTTAGTCAGTTACGGCGGCACATCCATGGTGACGTTAATGACAAGTTTCGGTATATTGATGTCTATTCATACACATCGTAAATTATTAAGTAAATAATTTATATAAATTAATTATATAACAGCAGGTCACCGCCATGAAAAAACTATCAGCTACTTTGATTATTTCTGCCCTGTTATTTAGCTCAATTTGTTTTGCAAAAGAACTCATTCAAAAATCGATTACAGATAGACCCGAAGTTAAAAATTTTATTAGTGATATGGTTTCTAAACATGGGTTTGAGCAATCTGCACTTGAAGCATTATTTAAAAAAGTGCAAATTAACCAGACGATTATTAACCAAATGAATCATCCTGCCGAAGGCAAACCTTGGCACCAATATCAAAAAATATTTATTTCTGAATCATTCATACAAAATGGCGTCAATTTTTGGAAAGAAAACGAAAAAACATTAAAAGCTGCTGAAAAAAAATATGGTGTGCCACCTGAAATCATCGTGGCTATCTTAGGTGTTGAAACCAGATACGGTGCCAATACAGGTAGCTTTCCTGTTATAGAAGCATTAACGACCTTAAGTTTTAATTATCCAAAACGTGCTCCTTTCTTTAAAAAAGAGTTAGAAGAATATTTATTGCTTACTAAAGAAGAACAATTCGATCCCTTAAGCTTAAAAGGTTCTTATGCCGGCGCCATGGGTAAAGCACAGTTTATGCCCAGTAGCTATAGACATTATGCTGTCGATTTTCATAATAAAGGCCAAAAAGATATCTTAAATAACAATTCAGATGCGATTGGTAGCGTGGCAAATTATTTTAAACAAAATGGATGGCAAGCTAATCAACCTGTTTTGGTTAACGCACTTGTACATAGTGAAAAACATACTGCTTTACCCAAAGACAGAAAAAATCCTAAACCAACCCTAACCGTATTGGAATGGATTAAAAACTACGATGTCTCTCCCACAGAAGATTTACCTAGTATGCCAATTAAAACTTTAACCCAGCAAAAAGCAGCGCTGATTGAGCTAGATGGACAAGCTGGTAAAGAATATTTTCTGGGTTTAAATAATTTTTATGTCATCACTCGATACAATCACAGCGATCAGTACGCGATGGCAGTGCACCAATTAGGAGAAATGATTAAAAATCGCATTTCACAAAAGGGCTAATAAAGACTAAAATAAAAAAATGATATTAGTTAGCAACAAGATTTTAAAACTATCCCAATTCGCTCTAGCGACTATTTTAGCTACTCAGCTTCTTGGCTGTGTTAGCTTAAAACCTAGAGCGGATGTCGATGGACCACCTGTTTTTCCACGCAGTGTCAAAAATATTCCAGATGCGGTTCCTAAAGCGGAAGCCAAGAGCAAATATGGTAATCCAGCCACCTATTCTGCTCTAGGTAAAACCTACCGCGTATTAGATAGTCATCATGGTTTTGAACAAACTGGTATGGCATCTTGGTATGGCACTAAATTTCATGGTAAGCGTACCTCTAGTGGTGAACCTTATGATATGTATGCGATGACTGCAGCACATCCTACTTTACCTATTCCTTGTTATGCCAAAGTGACTAATGTTCAAACCGGCAAAACAGCGATTGTGAAAGTTAACGATCGAGGTCCTTTTAAATCTGAGAGAGTCATGGATTTATCTTATGCTGCCGCGCATAAATTAGGCGTGTACCAAAATGGTACCTCTAAAGTCAAAATCGAAGTCATTGATCCTAAAGAATGGGATCATGATTTATATTTAGCGCAATCCAAACAAAATAAACCTATTAACTTGGCTAAATCTACCCCTATTAAAAACATCAAATCTAAAGAAAAAGAAATAAAAGCCAGTGAAACACCGGGCGTTTATTTACAGCTTGCTGCCTTTAGTCAAAAAAGAAATGCACATGCTTTTGCTGATAAAGTTCAAGGGCTAATACAAAATCATCCTGTTGAAATTAAATTGGCTGATTCTCAAGCATCATCGACTTATCGGGTGAGAGTCGGGCCTTTTAATCAAAAACAAGATGCTCATCAAGTTGCTAGCTTACTTAAAAGTAAAAATCTCACTGCGCAGTTAACTGAGAGTTTTTAAATTCCGCTTAAAATTCACGTTTTGTATAGGGGACTCCCCCCCTGTCCTCCCCCTTACTTAGAGTAAAAAAGCTAGATGAAATGAACAATGGGCCGGCACGAGGACCGGCCCCTACAAAAATCATCCATTTGAATTTATATCATCATTTTTCTAGTAAAATTAAAACCATAATTATGACTGAATTTGTCATGCATTGGCACAATCTATGTAGGGGCCGGTCCCCGTGCCGGCCCTATACGGTCTCTAGCTTCAAGTGAGGGCAAATTTAATCACAATCTGTTGTATAATATTCCCTAGTTATTGATTGTCATCGCGTGAGGAGCCTTAACATGCAACTGCGACATTTTTTAAAATTATTTATTCCAATTTTGTTAATATTCCAACATATGTCATTTGCTGTACCAACTTTTACACCTACAGCTCCTCAGGTTGATGCCAGTGCCTATATCGTCATGGATTACCATAGCGGACGTATTCTTGCTGCATTAGAACCCGATAAAATTATCGAACCCGCAAGTCTAACAAAAATGATGACGATTTATGTTATCGATCATGAACTACATCAAGGCAGCATTAAACTAGATGATATGGTGCGCATTTCTGAAAATGCTTGGCATGCTCAAGGTTCTAGAATGTTTGTAGAAGTCGGCAAATTTATTTCTGTTCGCGATTTAATTAATGGTGTGATTATTCAATCTGGTAATGATGCTTCTGTTGCCTTAGCAGAACATGTTGCTGGTACTGAGCAAGCTTTTGCCGAACTAATGAATCAACATGCTAAACGCTTAGGCATGCATAATACACATTTTATGAATGCAACCGGCTGGCCTCACCCTCAGCATTTAACCACCGTCAAAGATATTGGTGTATTAGCCCAAGCCTTAATTCGTGATTTCCCTGATAGTTACTCACTTTATTCACAAAAATGGTTTGAATTTAACGGTATCAAACAACCTAATCGTAACCAATTATTATGGAGAGATCAGAGTGTCGATGGCATTAAAACAGGTCATTCGGACTCTGCAGGATATTGCCTAACTGCCTCTGCTAAACGCGATAACATGCGTCTTATCTCTGTTTTGGTTGGTGCTAAAAGTGACAACTCTCGTTCACAAGGTTCTCAAAGCTTATTAAACTTTGGTTTTCGCTTTTTTGAATCTCACCCCATCTTTAGCGCTAACAAAGTATTAGAAAAACAACGCATATTTATGGGCAATAAAAAGGTCGTACAACTAGGTGTATTGCAAGATTTATATGTTACTTTGCCCAGAGGCCAATATCGCGGTGTAGAAACCACTTTAAATATTAATAATCACCTCACGGCGCCACTGAAAAAAGGCCAACCTATTGGCACGATTGTCGTTAAAATGGGCAATCAAGTGATTAGCAAACAGCCTTTAGTTGCATTAGAAGATGTAGAGAAAGGTGGCATATTTGGAAGGTTAACAGACTTTGTTAGCTTAACATTTAGAAAACTATTTAACAAACAAAGTTCTATAGTGATTAATAAAACACAAACAGATACAGTTACAGACTTAGTTGCTTAGCTTTTATCTGAATTTTTTAGCTAAAAAAGCAAATTATTAGACAAACGGGGGTTTATCCCCCGTTTTTTTTTAGTAAAATATCTAAGATATGAAAGACAAAAATTTGATCCAGTTTCCTACTGATTATATGTTTAAAATTATGGGAGAACCTTCTCCCGAATTTGAACAAGATGTACTGGCTATATTGCATAAACATTTTCCCAAAATAACAGAAGGTGCATTGCAATATAAATACAGCCAAGGGAATAAATATTTATCTATTAGTGCGACGGTTTATGCTGAAAATTTTGAACAAATTGAACATACCTATCGTGATTTAAAAGCAAATCCTAGAGTACTCTTTGTTTTATGAGCCAACCTACCCTTACTTTAAAAACCCTATCTGGATTGCAAGATTACGAATCTGTCTGGCGATTGATGCGTGAAATAACACACAGCCGAACTCAAGAATCTCCCATAACAGATGAAATTTGGTTTTTAGAGCACGCTCCTGTTTTTACTCAAGGACAAGCTGGCAAAGCTGAACATGTGCTGTCTTACCAACATGCTATTCCTGTAGTGCAATCAGACCGGGGCGGGCAAGTCACCTTTCATGGCCCTGGCCAGCTCATGATTTACTTGTTATTAAATTTAAAACAATATGGTTTTCATGCTAAAAGCTATGTCGCTTTTCTAGAGCAAGCCATTATCAATGTGCTCGCTAAATATGATATTAAAGGCTTTCTTCAAGACAACGCACCTGGTGTCTATGTTTGTTTACCCCATAGTACTGAAATAAAAAAAATTGCCTCAATTGGCATCCGAATACGAAAAGGTTTTAGCTATCATGGCATTTGTTTCAATATTCATGGTGACTTAAGCCCCTTTCAATATATTAATCCATGTGGCTATCAGAATCTTGGTATGGCTCAAGTCTCTGATTTTGAACAAACCAAACACATTAAGATAACGCAAGTGATACAAGATCTGTCTCATTATTTCCAAACTCATTTATTATTATCTCAATTTCAGGAAGTATCTCATCATGTCTGATAAAAAACGTGCTGCAGAAAAAATGGCCCGTATTCCCATTAAAATTATTCCAACTACCCCTGAAACCAAAAAACGTATTCCAGATTGGATTCGTGTGCGCGCACCTGTAGACAATAAAGTAGCAGAGCTAAAAAGTTTATTAAGACAAAACAAAATGCACACAGTCTGTGAAGAAGCCTCTTGCCCCAACTTAAGCGAATGTTTCAGCCATGGCACGGCGACATTTATGATCATGGGGGATAAATGTACTCGTCGTTGCACTTTTTGTGATGTGGCACATGGTAGGCCCGATGCGCTCGATCCAGAAGAGCCGATTAATCTAGCAACCTCTTTGCAAAATATGAAATTAAAATACGTGGTAATTACCTCTGTTGATAGAGATGATCTCAAAGATGGTGGTGCCTCACATTTTGCTGCTTGCATTAAAGAAGCTCGTATTGCTTGCCCTGATATCACAATAGAAGTATTGGTACCCGATTTTCGTGGCCGAATGGAGCTGGCATTAGATAATTTGGCACACCATTTGCCAGATGTGTTTAACCACAATATCGAAACGGTGCCAAGATTATATAAACAAGCAAGACCGGGTTCAGATTTTCAATGGTCATTAACACTGATTCAACAATTTAAAATGCGTTTTCCTCATATTCCGACTAAATCAGGGATCATGTTAGGTTTAGGTGAAACTTATGAAGAAACACTTGAAGTATTTGCCGCATTAAAAGCACATGGTTGTGATAGGTTAACCGTAGGGCAATATCTACAGCCTAGCATGCACCATCATCCGGTTGAACGATATGTGACACCAGAAGAATTCAAAGATTTAGCTGATATTGCACGCAAAATGGGCTTTAGTCACGTTGCCAGTGGACCATTGGTGCGTTCTTCTTATCATGCTGATTTACAAGCAGCAGGAAAAGAAGTGACTTAGTAGAACGGGGTATTTTGTTGTTCTCAATGCTTTTTAGCGGGTCGGGTTTTCTTGGTGTCTGTAGGATGATGAATATGGGCACCACTTGCTTCTAATACTTTCGCAACGTTTTTGCGGTTATACGCTCTGGCCAGCTCAAGAGGACATACCTGATTTAAATTCAGGGCATTCACATCAGCCCCTTCTTTAATCGCTTTTTTAACATCTGAAAGCGTACCTAGCATGACCGCAAAAAATAATCTTAAATTGGATTCCTCTAACAAGGAAGTAGATTTATCGCTCATCGCTTTTTGGAAACCAGCAACTGTGGCAACTTCTGTTATAGTGGCTTTTTCTTCGATTTTATTATTATTGGGTTCCATGAGTACTACCTTAAGCAAATGGTCAATTTTAAGCGTTTCTATATTAATTAGTATGACAACTAAATAATACATTTTGTTCCAAAACTGAATAAATAATAGACCAATGGCAAAAAAAACCAGGTAAGGATAAGTAGCAGAGTTTAACGATTCATAAAAATAGTGTGTTATTTTTGTTGTATATACACTACAATCACAACTTATGGAAAATAACGACAAAGATAAAATCGAGCTTTATCTCAAAGAATCTAAAAAGCTTATGGCTGACATCAACGCTGCAGTACAATATCGGTATACCGATACAGCACAAGATGCTTTAAAATTGTTAACTGATTTAAGCAAAGAAATTGGTGCAACAGTATTCGTTCAACTCTGTACTCAAATTATTTTTTGTTTAAAAGAATATAGATGGCCTGAAGCACTCTCTTTTTTACAACAATTAAACAGTTGGTACGATGATTTAGTAAATGAGTTAAACAACATCTTGCAAAAACGCAGTTAAACGCCTCTATACTTCTTATGTTAATTATACTAACCTCATTTTTTAGACTAAAACGGATAGCAATATAGTCACAGCAGATACATAGGATAGTAGAATGACATCTAGCACAATTGAATATGAGAACCATTCTGGCATAGCAGTCATTCGGCTTAACCGGCCAGAGAAAAAAAATGCACTTGATCTGGCTATGTATGGCTTATTAAATGATTGTCTCGATACAGCGTTAAATGACACACTGATTACCGCCATCATTATCACAGGGCATGAAGATTTTTTTACCACCGGAAACGACATTCAAGATTTTGTCTCAGCCAAATCGCTTGATGATTTAAACATTATTGCCAATTTTATTTTTAAAATAGCCAATTATACCAAACCGTTGATTGCCGCTGTAAATGGTTTGTGCGTGGGTATTGGTACCACTTTGTTGTTACACTGCGATTTAGTTTATGCTGGCCACCAGAGTTATTTTCATATGCCTTTTAGCCAGCTTGGCTTAACCCCCGAGGCTGGTGCAAGTTATCTTTTACCTAAATTAATCGGACATCAAAAAGCGAACCAATATTTATTATTAGGTGAACCATTTGATGCAAAAACAGCGTACCAATTAGGCTTGGTAAATACACTTCTCGAAAAACAAGATGTCTTAGCACATGCTATCAAAAAAGCAGAGATTATATCCACCTACTCTCCTGCTGCTATGGCTGCAACAAAGAAATTACTCAAAAAATCTCAACAAGACATCACGCTTTCAACCATCAAAGAAGAATTACCTATATTTTTTAATTTATTACAGCAGCCTTATACTCAAACTGTATTTAAATCATTTTTGAATAAAGCACACCAGGATTAATTATGTCGCACATTTATCTTACAGGTAGTGGCGTGTATACGCCTCCTTATGCTCTAACCAATGAAGAGTTGGTTTCTAGTTTTAATCAATACGTTGATCTGCATAATCAGCAATCTGATGATAAGTTAACTTATTCTAGTGCCGAATTTATCGAAAAAGCATCTGGCATCAAACAACGTTATGTGATGGATAAAAAAGGCATTATCAATCCTAATAGAATGCGCCCCTATTACCCAAAACGACCAGACACAGAGATATCTATTCAAGCAGAAATGGCTTTGCCTGCCATTCATCAAGCACTAGATATCGCACATCAATCTGCTAAAAATATCGATGTCATTATTTGTGCTTGCGCCAGTTTGCAAAGAAGTTATCCCGCTATGGCGATAGAAATTCAACATTATTTAGGTGCTCAGGGGTATGCGTTTGATGTCAACGTCGCTTGCTCTTCCGCGACTTTTGCCATAGATATCGCCTACCACATGCTTAAATCGGGTGGCGCTAAAACCATTTTAGTGGTGAATCCAGAGATATGTTCAAGTCATTTGAATTTTAAAGACCGAGATTCTCATTTTATATTTGGTGATGTTGCCACTGCGGTGATACTTCAAAGAGAAGAAGTCGCAAGCCCTCATGCAGACCGTTTTGAAATATTAAGCACGCACCTGAAAACCAGTTTTTCTAATAATATTCGAAATAACGATGGTATTATTAATGCCACTGAAGACCCAAATGATATACCCAATATTCAGTTTCACTATTTTACTCAGCAAGGTAAAAAAGTATTCAAAGAAGTTGTCCCTATGGTGAGTGAGCATATTCAAATGCAAATCCACCATCATCATTATCAACCTGAAAACATCAAACGATTATGGCTGCATCAAGCAAATAGCAATATGAATAGACTCATAGGCGAAAAATTTTACGGACGAGATGTCTCTACACTCGATGCGCCCACAATACTAGATAAATATGCCAATACCAGTTCAGCCGGTTCGATTATTGCTTTTCATCAATATCATCAAGATCTCAAAAAAGATGATTTAGGTTTAATTTGTTCCTTTGGTGCCGGCTATTCTGTGGGCAGTATATTGGTGAAAAAGATATGAATTTATATTTTAGATTGCTTTTATTTTTTCTTTCTTTGTCTTTTATCAAAAAATACTCCAAAATTGATTTAAATCACAAGGGTGAAATGTTTTTTAGGGTATTACCAAACGATTTAGACATATTTAACCATATGAATAATGGTCGATATTTATCCATAATGGATTTTGGTCGATTTCATATTATGGCTCAATTTGGTGCCTTAAAAAAAGCCTATAAAATGGGTTGGTCCCCTGCTGTGGGTGGTGTTCGAATCACGTATATTCGTTCACTTAAATTATTCACTAAATTTAAATTAACCACCCAAATATTATGCTGGGATGAAAAATGGATATACATGGAGCAACAATTTATCAAAGTTAACTCTGATGAAATAATGGCTACTGCTTTAGTGCGTGCTTTATTTATTAATAAAAAACGTGAAAAAGTTTCTTCTCCTGAACTCATGAGTACTTTCTTTCCTCAAGGTCTTATTAGTCCTGAAATGCCTGAGGCTGTCAAAAAATGGCGGGAGTCTGAGAAGTAAATCCCCCCGTCCGGCTTCGCTAAAGCTTCGCCCAGACGGCCCCCTTTGGCATCAAAGGGGGCGAAATCGCAGAACATATCAACAACTTTATTTTACTTAACAAAAAAATATAATCCAAATGCACTGCATTATAAAATAATAAAAGAAGGCTTCGCCCCCTTTGATGCCAAAGGAGGCCGGCGCATAGCGGCGGGGGGATTTAATGCTTCAAAAAAATATCATCATCAAAACATTCGCTCGAAAGTTGCGAAATAATATGACAGGTCATGAACAAATACTTTGGTACCACTTACGCAGAAAAAATATCCATAATGTTCAATTTTATAGGCAACGAATATTAGGTCCATATATTGTTGACTTTTATGCCCCAAGCATTCGTCTAGTGATAGAAGTAGATGGTTCTCAACATGAAGAATCTCATCATAAGTTTTACGATCAGAATCGTGATAATTTTCTTGCTTCAACAAGAATCAAAGTGATTAGAATTAGGAATATTGATGTTATTGAAAATTTGAATGCCGTACTTTCTTTCATAGAGAAGACGGTACATGAATTAAAGAGTTGAAGTAAATCCCCCCGCTCATCTACGCTAAAGCTTCGACGAGGCGGCCCCCTTTGACATCAAAGGGGGCAAAATCGTAGGATATCTAAATTTATCATTTTTTCCTCGATGCCCGCTTTATTGGTCTGAAAAATTTCAAATTTAATGCGTTTTACAATAAAAAAGAAGGCTTCGCTCCCTTTGATGCCAAAGGGGGTCGCGAGCCATTGCGAGCGGGGGGATTAACTACTCTGCACTCTTCTTCTGGGTACTTTGATTGTTTGTTCATTATGCATGTTACTGATTCTGCTGTGTGCATTTTCTACTATATAAGAAGGAAAAATATCCCATAATGATGTTTGAGGAATACCAGATTTTTCTAAAAAATTATGCAAAAAACGACCTGAATATAATAGCGATTTATTCATGTATTGATCAGGGTGTGGAATTTTAGTGAGTACTGCTGCCGCAAAGACTTCTTTCTTTTTTTCCATCGATATATCATGAGAAAAAAAATCGAGTAATATCAACACTGCTTTTTGGCTAAATTGATCAACAGCATACTTAAGCAATTCTTCTTTATCAGTAGAAAGTAATACATTTATTTCTTCTGAGCTTAATTTTTCTTTTAAACTAGAATATTTATTTTGATTAATATCTGTCATCAAAGCAGCTTTAAAATTTTCTCTTTTTCGTTCACACGTGATTATATTAATTTGATACAATATCGCTCTACTTTTTTCTTCTTGTCGACGAACTAATGCTAAATTATGAATTTGTTCCAGTAATTTTTCATGAGCGATTTTTTCATCTTCTCTTTCTTGATTCATTGTCTGAATCATGAGCTGTGTCAATATTTTTCCTTGTACATCTAAATTATTATCTGCCATAAAAATTGCTCCAATACGTTACATAGGTGTAAATACATCTTTATCTATTTTTGCCAAAATTGTTTTAGCAATAAGTACATTGGGTGAATTATATGACATTTTTGTAGTTAGATGGACAAATAATTTGTTTATAACGCCATTTAAAATAGTATTACTGAATAAATAGGCACATAAAATGCCGTGAACAAGTCACGGCAATGAAGAAAGAGAACATAATTGAGGCTATCAGCGTGTAATGATATTACCAAGTGTATTTAAATTTCATCGATCCATGCCAAGCCGCAAATTTAGTGTCATTAAATTCATAATCTAAACTTATATGGCAAGATACATTTTCAAATCCATAAGCAGCTAATGCTACACCAGCAACATATGAGCTTCTTTTAGGTTCGATGCCTGGCGTCACAAACGTTGGGCCACCTACCACAAAATTAGAAATATACTGCTCTTTGGTGTTTAACAACTCATAATTATAATAAGCATGCAATTCAGGAATGATAGATGCTCCTTCAGAACCTAACACACTTGAAATTTTCGGCCCGATGGATAACCTTAAACTATCTAGATCTTTCGGACGATTAACCAAGTTTAAACCACCTGCTCCGGTTTCTGTGTAGTCATCTCTATCTATATGAGAATAAAATAAACCGAGGATAGGTTGGAATAATACTTTATTGTATTGATACACAAAACCCGTTTCAGCTCGAGCAGATATTTGCCAAGCAGCATAATCGGCTTTTGCCGAACCTGAAGTGGTTCCTGCACTAATATTACGAGTTTGTTCATAATTATGTTGGGTAAAATAAGCGATACCGTCTAAATACCAAGGATTTTCAAAATTATACGTACCATATAACATCAATGAATAACTGCTAATATCATTTTTAGAGGCAGCTGCGGTACGTGATAAACTTTCGGTGGTTGTATAATTAAAACCAAGCCCATATACAACGACATTATCAGGACTGGTATAATCTATACCACCTGTAATACCCCAAACATCTGATTTATATCCTTCTACCCCTTTGTATTCGCTTTGTTTTAATCTACTTGCCAGTAATTTTACCCAAACACCATAATCTTTTAGGCTATCATAACTTCCTGCGGCATAACCGGTATGAACATAATCTAATTGTCCTAAACGGTAGTTATCTAAACGTTGACGAATGGTTTCGACACCTAGTCTGGTAATGGACATCATACCTTCAAAATTATCGCCATCTACAGAAGGAGCTAAAGTGGCCAAGGCTCGATTATAGCTTTCTCTGTTTGTAAAATTATCGAGCTGATTTACGACAGCAAAAATTTCAGGATTCGCAATGAGCGCAGGTGTATTTTGTATAACATCGAGCGCACCTGCAATGCCCGTGGTGAAGGGGTAATCGGCAAGGCTGGTGTTGGTGTTACGAGTAACAGTAAGTTTAATATTATTACCATCTACAGCTAACGCAAAATTACTGAGTAAAGTCGCTTTATTTGCTAAAGTTCCTGGACCACCCTGAACTGCCCCTGATCCTGCAACAATATTAAAAGTACTGTTATTTGGAATATATCCAGATGTGCTTATATCAAAAATAGGTGCATTCAAAAACTGTGCTTTTCCTGCTCCAGTTAATTTCAATTGGCTATATACATCTGGACTATTTAAATCAATAGAGATAACACTATTGGTAGCTGTCGTTAAATCTCCATCAATTTTCACCATTTTATTGTCTGTTGTTACATTTGCTGAACCAACTTGTAAATTGGCACCAGTAGCATCCAATGTCAGCGGACCACTCAACACTGG
>CAYSTH010000053.1:0-13186 GCA_964433995.1 uncultured Francisellaceae bacterium
ACTCATCTTGTTTTGGATCGTTGCGCTTTGCTCCCAAGCTACCTGTCATTGCTGAATATGTTGGTGATACCTCTTTTTGTACCACATTGGTTAAAAATGGTGTCCGAATAGGGACTGTTGAGCATTTGCTGTCGGCTATTGCTGGTTTAGGTATTGATAACCTAATTGTCGAAGTGAATGCCAATGAAGTGCCCATTATGGATGGTAGTGCCGGACCGTTCGTCTTTTTGATTCAGTCATCTGGCATAGAAGAGCAGTCTGCTCCTAAAAAATTCATTAAAATTAAAAAGACCGTTGAAGTCTCAGATGGCGACAAAGTTGCCCGTCTAGAACCGTTTAATGGGTTCAATATCCGTTTTGGTATTGATTTTGACCACCCTGTTATTAGAAGGGCAAATCAAGAAAGCGAATTAGACTTTTCAATGATGTCTTATGTCAAAGAAGTTTCTCGTGCCAGAACTTTTGGTTTCTTAAGAGATTTCGAATGGTTAAGAGCGAATAATTTAGCGCTAGGTGCTAATTTAGACAATGCTATTGCTTTAGACGAATTTAAAGTCGTGAATGAAGATGGCCTTCGTTATGACAACGAATTTGTTCGTCACAAAATTTTGGACGCAATTGGCGATTTATATTTACTGGGTTCTGCTGTAATTGGTTCTTTTTATGGCTATAAATCTGGTCATACGCTGAACAATAAGCTTATTAAAGCCGTTTTAGCAGATGCGACTGCTTGGGAAGTAGTGACTTTCGAAGAAGAAAAAGCAGCGCCAGATTGCTTTTTAACGCATGTTGAAGAGAAGATGGCTTAACGCGCATAACATCCCCCCGCTCGTTTCACTCGCGACCCCCTATCAAAGGGGGTCTTTGAAGAAGATCTGTCATGCCAGCGAAGGCTGGCATCCAGACCAATAATATCTTCATCAATTTTCTTAATAATATAATGCATTTTTTGTTGTTTAATTTATAGAAATACTGGATGCCAGCCTTCGCTGGCATGACAAATTTAGTGGTATATTCTGAGGTAAAAGGACAGGCGACCTGTCCTGCGAAGCTTTAGCGTAGCGGGAGGGGATGTTCGGCAAGTCTCGCCAACCTCTCTAAACTCTTTTTCAATTCCTCATTTCCAGGCTCAGACCCTAAACTCTCAGCCAACATACTAAGCTGATCTGAAGTTAATTTACTTATCTTTTTATTCTTTAAAGTACTTTCAGCCTGATTTTCAGTTATGCTTTCTAAAGCCTTTGAGCTGTTTTCTGTGTTAAAATTCAAGGTGGGCGCAACCCGTACTTGAATTTTTTTAATATGCCCCAATGTAGGGAGTTGTCGTAGAGTAGAGAGTAAATCGATACTCTCAAAACGGACCAAAGTGGCTTTCTCAGCTGATTTACAAATAAAGGTAATGATACCTTCTTCCACGTGGATATCGGCAATGAGAGCCTGTAATTTGGTAGAAAGCTTAGTACTGACTAATTTTTTAGTCTGATCACTTTGTAAAGCTTTTGCTATCAACGAACCAAGGTTGGTATGTTGAGTAATTAGGTGTTGAACACAATGATTAAACGTTTTCATATATATATGTTACTGAGCTTATTGCTGATTAGCCAGTCTGCGCAAGGCGCATGGACCAAATGGATATCTGACAAAGATACTGACAGGGATTCAGAAGAAAAGCTAGAAGATTTACATGCCAATCATCACCATGCCTCACTAACAGAAGAATTTTTTTGCATCGTTGAAGGTGGCTTTATTTCGTCTCTATTTGGTTTTAGAGTAGACCCGTTTTCAGGTAAAAAACGGATGCATTCCGGCATCGATGTAAGTGCCAAAGAGGGTACCGACATTAAAGCCATAGAGGGTGGAGAAGTTGTATTTGCCGGTTCTAAAGGCTTATATGGAAAACTGCTCGAAATTAGACATCCAAATGGCCTTGTCACACGCTATGGTCATACCAAAGAATTACTTGTGCAAGTAGGTGAATGGGTACGCAAAGGCCAAACGGTTGCACTTTTGGGTAAAACAGGTAAAGCAACTGGCCCACATGTTCATTTTGAAGTTAGACAAGACGGGTTGCCCGTTGATCCATTTTTGATATTTCCCGAATTAAAGAAAAGGTTATTAAGCAAATATGATCAATAAGTTATTTCAATCGGTTTTTGGAAGCCGTAATCAACGTCTTATTAAGCAATATCTTAAATTGGTTGCCAAAACCAATCAGCTTGAATCAGACTTTGAAAAATTATCTGATGCTGATCTTTTTGCGAAAACAGCTGAATTTAGAGAAAGGGCACAAAAGGGTGAAACTTTAGATGCCTTGTTGCCAGAAGCATTTGCTGCGGTCAGAGAAGCCAGTAAACGCACCCTAGGGTTGCGTCACTTCGATGTGCAATTAATTGGCGGTATGGTCATACACCAAGGCAAAATTGCTGAAATGGGCACTGGTGAAGGTAAAACGTTGATGGCAACATTGGCGGCCTACTTAAATACATTAGGTGGTAAATCCGTTCATGTCGTCACCATCAATGATTATTTAGCAAAACGTGATGCTGAATGGATGGGACCTGTTTACCGTGCGTTAGGATTAACGGTTGGTATTGTTATTCCTAAAATGTCTTATGTTGAAAAGAAAGATGCTTATTCTAAAGATGTGATTTATGCGACAAATAATGAATTAGGTTTTGATTATTTGCGCAATAAAATGGCATATAGCTTAGATGAATGGACACAAAAAGAATTATCTTTTGCGATTATCGACGAAGTCGATTCCATTTTAATTGACGAAGCCAGAACGCCTTTGATTATTTCTGGCCCTACTGAAGACAGTTCAGACTTATATCTAAAAATCGATAAAATCGTGCCTTTACTAACTCATCAAACCGAAAAAGATGGTCCGGGTGATTATTCTATTGATGAAAAAACCAGACAAGTCTTTTTAACAGAAGAAGGTCATCATCAAGCTGAAACGATTTTAGCTCAAGCAGGCTTATTAGCGCCTAACACCAAAAATTTATACGATCCCGCTAATTTAACATTGCTACATCATCTTAACGCGAGCTTACGCGCACACGCTGTCTACAAAAAAGACGTCGATTATCTTATTCAAGATGGAAAAGTTGTCATTGTTGATGAGCATACCGGTAGAACAATGGCTGGTAGACGCTGGTCTGAAGGTTTGCATCAAGCGCTTGAAGCCAAAGAGGGTGTCGCTATCCAAAGTGAAAATCAAACACTTGCTTCTATCACTTTCCAAAACTTTTTCAGGTTATACGACAAATTATCAGGTATGACAGGAACGGCAGATACAGAAGCTTATGAATTTCACCAAATTTATGGTTTAGAAGTGGTGGTGATACCGACAAACCGTCCTTGTCAGCGTGAAGATCATGTTGACATGATCTATCTGACCAAAGAAGAAAAATTTGCTGCGATTATCGATGAAATAAAAGAATGTATTCAGCAGCAACGCCCTGCACTTGTGGGGACAGCTTCTATTGAAACATCAGAATATTTATCGAATTTGTTACAAAAACATAATATTAAGCACCAAGTACTCAATGCAAAATATCATGCGAAAGAAGCAGAAATTATTGCAGAAGCTGGTAGGGCAGGCGCCATTACCATTGCGACGAATATGGCAGGTCGCGGAACAGATATCGTGTTAGGTGGAAGTTTAGCAACAGAATTACGCAATCAACCTGATGCAACGCCTGAACAAATACAAGTACTTAAAGCAGCTTGGCAACAACGTCATGATGACATTGTGGCAAGAGGGGGCTTACATATTTTAGGTACCGAACGACATGAGTCTCGCCGTATTGATAATCAATTGAGAGGTCGAGCAGGTCGCCAGGGAGATCCAGGTTCTTCTCGCTTTTATTTATCCTTAGAAGACAATTTAATGCGTATTTTTGCCTCAGATAAAATGGGTGGCTTAATGCGTCGCTTAGGGGTAAAACAAGGTGAATCGATTACCCATCCGTGGGTTTCACGTGCCATAGAAAATGCGCAACGTAAAGTAGAAGGTCATAATTTTGATATTCGTAAGCAATTATTAGAATATGATAATGTGGCAAACGATCAACGTACGGTCATTTATCAAGAGCGCGATCATTTACTCGAAATAGACAGCGTGACAGATAATATTCAATCCATGATTGATACGGTTATGACAGATGTTATTTCAGACTATATTCCACCTCATAGTTTAGAAGACCAATGGAATGTCCCAGGTCTTGAGCAATGTTTAATCAGTGATTTTGCTTTAGTATTACCCGTACAAAATTGGTTAAAAGACAATAACCAGTTGCACGAAGAACCCTTACGTCAAAAAATCATGGAAGCCGCTCATCAGCATTATCTCGCACAAAAACAATTAGGTGGTGAAGAATTATTTCAACGTTTTGAAAAATCAGTGTTATTAAATAGTTTAGATACGCATTGGAAAGAGCACCTAGCGGCAATGGATTATTTAAGACAATCGATTGGTTTAAGAGGGTATGCTCAAAAAGATCCTAAACAGGAATATAAGCGCGAAGCCTTTAATTTATTCACCAGCATGTTAGATAATCTAAAACGAGATGTGATTAGCACCTTATTTAGAGTAGAAATAAGAGCAAAAGAAGATGTTGATGCGATAGATAATGCTCGTCATGAGGCGAGTGAAAGACCAATGGATTTTCAACATGCAAATCCTTCCAAAATTTCTGACAAAATGTCGGCTGCTCCAAACGATATTTATGAAGAAGAGGAATCAGAAGCAGAAGTTGTGCGTTTTGAACCTAAAGTAGCTCGTAATCAAGAGTGTCCTTGTGGGTCGGGTAAGAAATATAAATACTGTCATGGTTTATTAGATCAGGAGCAGCCTGTTTATTAGTACCACACGCGTTGTTGTCGGGGTTTTATATAACCATCAAAACCACATTTTGATAGCTAAACGCCCCCTTCATAAGCCTTTAGGCGGCTTATGGGAGTTCCCTGGTGGTAAAATTGAGCCACATGAATCTCCCATAGATGCTTTGAGGCGCGAATTATCAGAAGAGCTTCAAATTCATGTGCTTGCTCATACTATTTCGCCTGAGCCTTTTTATGAAATAGAATATGCCTATCAGCCCAGTCAACAGATTCGTTTGATGGTATATAAAATTACCGATTTTTCTGGTGAGCCTATTGGCGCTGAAGGTCAGCAAATTCAATGGGTTCAACAAAAACAGTTAATCGATTATGAATTTCCCGCAGCTAATCAAAAAATCATAGAGCAATTAGCATCAAACAAATCAGCCTAACCATAATAAAAAATAATAAATAAGGTGTTTGTATGTCAAAAATGTTAGAAGCAATCAATGCTTTACGCAAAACAGTTGTGGAGTTTCACAATTATCTCTGTTTAACAAAAGATCATACGCCTTCTTGGCAGCGAGATCCGATACAAACCATGATAGAAAATGCGGTATCTACAACGAGAAAATTAGATAAACTAAGTCGTATTGTTGGTGAGCATAGAGACAAGCCAGAAATGCAACATCAATTAGCAGAAAAAGTGTATGGCAAATTAATAGAATATGTTGCTAGGCTACAAGAAGCCATTACAGGCTGCATGCTACGAGAAAAAAACAACAATAACCTACCGTACTGTGAGTTTTTGATGGATCTCACCATGAGAGTAGATCAAATATTGTTAAAACCAAATAATTTTTATTTTACTTTACCTAAAAAAGATTGGCTAACAGTAGAACAAATGCAGGCTAATCTTATAACAGATCAAGAAAATTATAGTAATATTTCTAATCCTAAAGCAGTCATTTTTCGTGAGTTGAGATGGCCAAGTTACAATGTGACAGGTACAACTCAACAAATAGAATTAGCGAAAAAGGAACAATTAGAGGAAAAAGAATGGTTGAAGAAAATACTAGCAGAGATAAAGGAACAAAATAAACCAGAGAATAATAAACTATCTGCAAAACTTTAATCACTTGCACAAATAACGCGACCAACGGTAATGTTTACACGACTGCCTGCATAAACTTAAGCACGATGCATTAGTATAATTGCACTTATTTTCAATTTTCTTAACAGATAAAGCAAGAGGTATGACTAAATGGATCTGGGAACTAAAAAACGAAAAAGAACTGATGATGATCAGGGGCAGAATAAAAGATCCAAAATTACCAATGCTCATTTGCATGTCAGATCTTACTTAGCTGAAATTGTGAGTCACCTTCAGCTTATTGTTGATAAAATTAGCGTATCAACTTATCAACAAAATGATCTAGAAATGGCTTTTTTAGAGCGAGTAGAGGGCTTTTATGCTCTGTTAAGCGATTCAGATTATAAAAACGAACAGGCAATCGACATATTGGGTGATATGTATGGTTGTGTTACCGGTATAATTAAAGCATTACCCTCTACAGAAGAGAAGCAAGAGGATAAACCGGTTATAGTAAGCCGTTTCGCTGCTATAGAGGATACTAATCCAGTCGTAAACTTATCTGCAGAGTATCTCAAGCTGAATCGCATGATTGAGTTATTTTGTATTAAGCGTAGTAATAATACACGAGTAAGCCAATCTTTAGGTGCAACTTATAGTGCGCTTTCAGAATACCCTGTTGCTAAAGAAAATTTATTTTTTACCTTAGAGGAAAGTGGTTTTAAGGTGTATGCCTCTTGTCTTGAAAATTTACAAGTGTTCAAATTATATTTAGAAAACATCGGTTTTCAAGGGCTTATGTGTACCACTCAAGCTACAGCACCTAGTGTTTCTGGGTTTGAACACCATCAACAATATATCACCATTTCACATTTGCAAGTAGGTAAATTGCTGGCATTACATTCTCGTAAAGAAAAACCACAAATTGCTTTGCGTGATATTTACCATACCAAAAAATTAGATCCTGTTAAATGTCGATTTTTTGCCACACGGGCTAAAGTTTTTGAAGAAACAGATGCAGATTTTTATAAAAATTGTTTTAAAAATTTACAGAAAAAAAGCAATGGACAAAAAATTGAGTTGTTAAATGGCTTGATTGAAGACACACATTTCGATGAGATGGATCATCGACGCTATTTGCTTGCCTTATTAGAAGTCCAGCAGAAATTTTTGGCATTACCCCAAGATCAGCAAATTTTGTTGCCAAAAGAGTTATATCAAGCATTGATAGGTTTGAGAAGTCAGTTAATTCTTGCCGAAAATGATGAATCAGCCGGTTTAAGTAAAAGATTATCACGACACTTTCATCAAGTTTATGAAATAGATCATCTTGAAGCTAAAGCACCTTTTGTAATTTTTACTCAAGAAGGATGTTGTTTTTATTTAGATTCTCCAGCAGCTGCAAAACAATTAGAAGAACAATTTACGATTCATGGCTTGACTTGTCATCTTGCCTTGGATGAAAAAGATTTACGTAAACTTATTCATCATGTTAATGCTGATGATTATCCACATAAGTTAGTGGTTAAGCCTTGTTCTAATCGTGAGTTATTAAACTTAGGTCGAATCCACCCTGCCAATATTGATATTGCTTTAAAACAAGCTTATGCCAATCAGAAGCTAGATTTTATCTCCGTATTATTGAGTGCGGCAGCAAATGGAGATAGGCCACCTGCTCGTTTAGTAGAAGAAAAAAGTGTTGTCCCACAAAGTAGTGGGGGGTTTTTGGGTTTTTCCTGGCTCAATACGCTGATGGGCAGTTCCGCTCATGTCAATACGACTGCTGAGGAGAAAATTCAATTATCTTATCAGACAGCCATTTTAAAAAATGGTGAAAAAATTATTGGACTGAATTTACAAACACCTCCTCAGCAAAATCATCAAAACATGGGAGAGGTTTTTCTTGTTTTAGATAATAGTGGCAGCATGAGTGGGCAAAAAATAGAAGCAGCAAAACAGGCTTGTATTAACTTGATTCAAGAGCTTCCGCCACAAGCACAAATTACTTTATGGACATTTAATCAGACACCTATTTTTGATGGTGTGCTAAAAAGTAATTTACCTTATAATTGGCAAAAAAGTATTTTGAGTATAGTAGCAGATAAGTCTACCCCCTTGGTTGAAACCATCACTCGAGTGGGTGCTAGAATTACGCCTAACCGTTCTTTTGTACCATCAGAAAAATTAAAAGAAGTACTTTTTATTGTCGCAACTGACGGTGAAGGAGATCATCAAGAAACAGCAGAAGAAGTACAATATGCTTTAGAAACAGGCATGTTTCGTAAACAAGATGTGAGTCTTTGCAATCATTCTTTGGGAACACCATTGCTCCCTAATCATGGTTCAATACCTATCATATTGATTGGCATCGGTACAGGATATAAAAGCGCTTTTGTGAATGGGCTTGGGAATTTCGGTTCTTATCATATTCGTGATAATGAACATATGCATAATGACTTATTTGAAATGACTGAGAAAGTTAAAAAAACTTTCGGTAAAAAAATTGGACCTATTTATGTAGGGCTAATGAAAGATGGACAACCTATTTTTACAGTCTGTAAAGACATGATGTTACCCGGAAGCACACAATGTCAGTATACAAAAGTATCAGGCGAAGTTGATCTCTCTAAATTACAAGCGTGTTCTTTTGTGAATAATGATTTTAATAGTGAAATATTAGTTGAAACGCAAAATAATCACGTCTTAGAAGCTTATTTTAAATCGATGATCGATAGATTATTTAATGAGCTTGCTACTCAGGTCAATGCTCGAGCATCTTCTGCGACTTTTGGTCAAGCAGATAGATTTGGTCGTAGTACATTGCCTATATTTGCGCCTATTACGGATGAGCAATCTCTTTATCAACCTATTAAAGATAAATTTGCGCAATTAGAGCAAGAAATGACAGACAACGACATTTTTGATCTCTGTCCTTCTCTTCAGCAAGAAGTCGTGTATTTTAAACAAATGATTGTGAATGCAGAACAATCTCGAATAGATCACGATGATTGGAGACGTCGACAAGCTCAAGTGACTCGAGGAGAGAGGTTTTCAGATGAGTCAAATAATGGCCAAACCCAGAATAAAACTAAGTTTGGCATTTTTTAATTTTTGATCAAATTTGGTTTAAATAGCACAGCAAGTCAAATCAAACTCAATTTCTTCTTTGGTTTGACTTGCACTGCCTTTTTGTAAATCAGTAGAAAGCATTCTGATGCTAATGCGATGTTTGCTGCCACTGACTTCAGGATATAAATTTAAATGGCCATTTAAGCTCACTCTAATTAATTGAGTCGGTTGAACGGGGTTGAGCGATTTTTGAAATAAGCCGCTAGAGGCGATTTCTTTCTTAGGAATGCCACTTTGACGAATGAGTCCTAATAAATAAAACACAGATTCTTGGAGTGTTTTAATGGGACCTAGCCAATTATTTAACGTTTCGAGACGTGTTTCGTAATTTAAATTTAACCAGTAATGGTATTGGGGCAAATCAAAACTACATGTCCCACCAGGGATCACCAAACGTTGCCTAATGCTGTTTAAAAATTCATTTTCGGTAAAGGGTGCGTCTAAACGGCTCGCAATAGGTTGTAAAAAATTAATAAAATACTGTAATTTTTCTATAACGGTTGATAAGGTATTTCGGTTAATAGACGGCGTATCAGAAAGTCTTTGTAAATGACCTAACTGCCTATCCATTTCTTTAATTAATTCATTAGCTAAATCAGTACGTTCTAGTAGGTTAACAATGTCCATTAGGGCATGAATAGCCGAACGGGTTTGACAGGCGTGGTTTAGTTTTACATCGTGCATAAATTGCTGAAATAAAAACTCTACTCGGAGTAAAGTACGCATCCGTTCGTTCAATGGAAATTCATAGGTCAGTAACTGACTTGACATGCGATCCCTCGTCTTTGGTATCAGAAAAATATGTGTATATGATATCAGCTTAGCACAAAAGATCTCTGGTTTAAGATAAAAATAGAGACTATTTTTTATATTTTTTGAGAATGTTGAGATGTATTTTTGAGATGAGGGTTAATTTTGGCTTCGTTATTTTGGTTGGGAAATTTTTCATCTAATTTTTGTTTTAAATAATCAGTTATTTCTTGTTTAATCCTTTCTGGTACTTTGTCAGATACTTTAAAAGTAGCTGTTTCTTTTGCATGTTCAACTGCTTTATCGATAGCAGTTTTGGCAGATGTCTTAAAATCATCGGAATGCATGTCAATGCCTCTGGCCATGAGGACTTTACCATTTTTTGAGTAGGAGTCTAATTCTAATTGCAACATCGTTTTATTTTGACTGTCTCTAAATTCTTGCCTAATTGTGTTTGGTTTGTTTGTTGTTGAAGATGAAGAAGTATTAGTTGTTGCGTTTGAGCGAAAAATAGGCAAAACAACAGTAGACATAGGAGGGGGAGGGTTCATGAGCGAAGGTAAATGATTTATTTCTATGATGGTACGATGGCGAGAGATTTTGTGTGCTAAAAAGCTTAAAGGCGATTTGAATGCAGAAGCTTTTTCTTTGAGATCTTTCTCGAATGCTATAGGTGTGATGTTATTATTAGATTTTAAATCTAAGTTAAATAATTTTTCGCGTACTTGAATGGCCTCAATATGATTGATTTTTTGTTGTAAATTGGTTCTTAAAGATTCGCTGGGTATTTGCTTTTGTAAAGATTTTATTTCTACTGCGAGTTGAGCTGAAGAAAGTGTATTTTGATGCAATAATAATAATTTATTTTCACAGAGTTTCGATATATCTGGGTTATCAGCATATTTATGTTTGATATAGCTTAATATTAAATTTAAATCTTGTAATTCAGCAGTATATGCTTTTTCAAGAATAGTTTTATCTCCTGAGGCAATCAATCCCATCATGAGATTATCCAATTTTTGATGATAGCTGTTTTTTGTGGGAATAGGGCGTATGTTATGAGCGCTATCACCAAAATAGGCTGTTTTTTTATGTTTTAAAATGGTATCCATTAAATTGATAGATATGGCACTATGGTTTTCAGGTGAACTACCTTGTTGATACTGACGGGATGTTTCATTCATAATCTCTGAAAATTCGGAGAGGAGCTTTTTATTTCTATTATACCCAATACGCTTTTTGTTCTCTTTTGTTAGGGTTACAGCATGTTTGTTTAATGTTCCAGAGAAAAGCGTGTTGTTTAGTTTTTTATCTTTAAAATCAATATATTCATTTTCAGTTATGCCAAAGCCAGGTGACTTAGCGGCAAAATCTTGCTGATATCGGATTAATAAATCGAATCGATTATGGCGAATAAAATCAGTACAACGTTTTTCATAGCAATCAAAAATAACATTTTTAGCAGTTTGTTTTGCTTCTGCATCAGATGAGTGAGCAAGATGCCATTTTAAATGGTTTTCTAATTTTGTAATAAGTTGTAAATATTGTGCAGAGGGTATAGATGCATTAGGTTTTAATAAAGTTTCTGTTCGAAGGTAATTTAAAGTACTATAAAGTTGTGTAATTTTATCATGCAAAGACATATTGTCGTAAATAACAGGATATTTATTTTTGGATACTTTATTTTTCTTGAATAAAGCAGTTGTTTCGGTGTATAGGTTATTTAATTCAGTGTGAGTTGCTTTATTGATTTGATTTTGATTTACATTGGGCAAGACGCGACAGACCAGTTTATCAAGGTTAGTAATAACAGAAAGTCTTCTGGATACTTCTGGTTCAGGCGTTTGTACGTGTTTAGAAGCAAAGGCACGTTCTGTGATTTTGGTTGCATGTGCTGAAAGGCTGTCATTTTCTAAAGGTTTTGCTTCTTGAGTGGTAGGTGTATTCATCATGCTTGAAAAAGAGCCAAATTTTATGCGCCAATCATTATTGGCTTGAGTCAATAATTGATTAGTGAGTTCATTAATAGTTGGCTTTTTATCTGCAGATAAAATTTCGGCTTTTTTAAGATCTAAGTCAAGTAAAAAAGTTTCCCAGTTTTTTAATAAGCTTATACGGTATAAATCCACATCGTTAAAACTGATGGCATGCTGGTCGATATGATCAAATTTTCTGTCTTCTGCTTTTTCTTTTTGCATTTCAATATTGTATTTATTTTTTTCATTATCATAATATTCACTTAAATTATCTTTCATTAATAACATTTTGTTAAAGTATAAATTTCGAATGTCTCCCAAAACTTCTGTTTGTTGTCTTTGTTCTTTGGCAGTGTAATTTCTTTTTTCTCTAATTTTTTGAATATACTCTTGAATTTTTTTCTTTTTGATTTTATCTTCTTGAAGGCCGACACTCTTGAGGTCTCTATCTAGTGCTTCTTTGCTGATGAGTGTCATGAACTCGCCCTTGGCACCTTGTCTACCACTTCTACCTGAGATTTGTCTTGAGGTTCTTTCTATGTCTACATAAGATTGAACAACAAATAAGCCATGAGGGTGTTTATCTCGTTCATTTGTTCTTTCATTTATCTTATCTTCTACTGGTTTAAAATCTGTTCCTCTGCCTAGCATGGGGGTTGAAATGGTGATGGTGCCACCAATACTGGCTTGCTTAACGGCATCTTCTTCACTAATGGTTGAATTGGGTTCGCTTATAGCTGAATTGGGCTCAAAGCTTTGCTGAGAAGTTTTAATGCCTGAAATTAACTGAAGGGTAAGAGGGTAATGTTTATTAGATTTTTGTAATTCAGTTTGGATAAAAAGATGGAGCTCTTCAGCTGTTTTGGGATCTTTGCAAATAATCAATGCAGGCATTTTTTCTTTTTTACGAATACGTTTTAATATTTCATTAAAAATGGCTTTTTTATGTTCAGCATCCGAATCGATTAATATGGGATCATGAGTGATACGTTGTTCTTGTTGATGAGGAGGAAGTGAAAATAAGGCAAATCCAGATTTTTCAGCATGTTCTCGCTTTTCATCTGTCGAACCTATGGTGCCTGTCATGCCCCATATTTTACCATTACGATAATAATCGATGAAATTTTTACTGGTAAGTGAGGCAAGAGCGGATTTTTCTGGCTCGATGAGAGCGGGCGGAAATTTACCTACTTTAATGGCTTCTTTATTCTCTTCATTGATTCTCGCATGAACAAATTGATGAACGCCGTTGCTCCATTGCGCATCTGAAGAAACGATATGATTGGTAATTAATTTTGCAGCAGAAATGGGCTTGCCATTTTTTTCTTCTTGTCTTAATGTCCAAGCAGTATCACGTTGCTTATACAAAGCCTCTGCAGAAATGGCTGCATCTATCCATGTATCCAATTGT